>NZ_KE383882.1:17668-196066 GCF_000422585.1 Hugenholtzia roseola DSM 9546 | reverse complement strand
AAAAACCCTCTTCCATTAAAACAAGGATTGCGTAGGGAGGGGTTAGGGTTCAGAGATTAGAGAATAGGGGAATTTCATTTGGTTTTTCCCTCGTTCCTGTTCCCTTGTCCCCTGATTAAAGCAAGGATTGAGAAGTTTAGCTTTTTTGCGAACTCTTTGAGGTTTCGTAAAGCTAAGAAACTCGCCTTACGGTTTGAATGGCGAAGCTGGAACTTCGCGCTACAGTTAAAAAACCTCGTCGACGGTTTGAAGTCAAAGTAGGGACAAGGCAATGCCTTGTCCGCAGTGAGATTGAAATACAAAAGGGGGGTTAGACCCAAATTTTATTTTGTTTCAAATTTGACAGCACAAGACTTTTCGCAAAATTTAACCTGCTTACAGTTTGAATGGCGAAGCTGGAGCTTCGCGCTACAATTAGAAAAACCTCGACGACGGCTAACAGCCTCGTCGACGGTTTGAAAAAAAAGACCCTTAGATGTTTTTAGCGTCTAAGGGTCTTTTTGTTTTTGGTGGTTTGAAAAAAGCCAAAAAATTTGTCTTTGGTTTGAAGTGCGAAGCTGGAGCTTCGCGCTACTGTTAAAAAACCTCGCCGACGGCTAATAGCCTCGTCGACGGTTTGAAAGATAAAATTGGCGTTGGTTTTCTATTTTGGCTTGAAAGTCCTAATTTTGCGCTGCTCTTACTCATCATTCACACTCTTTCCCACTTTTGAAGCAACACCCATTTATGGAGGCACTCACTACGGTAGAAACCGCTCAGAAGCTCGGTCTTACGCCCGAAGAATTTACGCGCATCAACGAAATTTTGGGCAGAGTTCCCAATTTTACGGAACTTAGCATTTTTTCGGTCATGTGGTCGGAACATTGTTCGTATAAAAACTCTATTGTTTGGCTTAAAACGTTGCCTAAAAGTTCGCCGCGTTTGTTGGTAGAGGCGGGTCAGGAAAATGCGGGTTTGGTAGATATTGGCGATGGCTTGGCGTGCAGTTTCAAGATAGAATCTCACAATCACCCTTCGGCATTAGAGCCGTATCAGGGTGCTGCTACGGGCGTTGGTGGCATCAATCGGGACATCTTCACGATGGGAGCGCGTCCGATAGCGGGTCTAAATTCGTTGCGTTTTGGCAACTTGCAAAGCCCCAAGACGCAGTGGCTTTTGCGTGGAGTAGTGAAAGGTATCGGCGATTATGGGAATGCGTTTGGGATTCCTACCGTTGGGGGCGAGGTTTATTTCGACGACTGCTACAATGTCAATCCCTTAGTCAATGCGTTTTCGGCAGGTATTGTAGAAACAGATAAGATTGCTTCGGCGATAGCCTATGGCGTGGGCAATCCCGTCTATATCGTGGGTTCGGCTACAGGCAAAGACGGTATCCATGGGGCTACCTTTGCTTCGGAGGACATTACGGCGGCGAGTGCCGAAAAGCTCCCTGCCGTTCAGGTAGGCGACCCTTTCCAAGAGAAACTACTTTTAGAAGCCACCTTAGAAGCCATCGCGACAGGGCATATCGTTGGGATTCAGGACATGGGAGCGGCAGGCATCACCTGTTCTACCTCTGAAATGAGTGCAAAGGGCGAGCATGGCATGGTCATCGATTTAGACCAAGTGCCTTGCCGTCAGGAAAATATGCAGCCCTTCGAGATTTTGCTTTCCGAATCGCAGGAGCGCATGCTCATTGTCATCAAAAAGGGCAAGGAAGGCGAAATAGAGCGCATTTTTGAAAAATGGGACTTGAATTGTGCTAAAATTGGCGAAGTTACGGATACCCAACGCCTGCATTTTTACGCCAAAGGTGAGCTTGTCGCTGATGTGCCTGCACACGATTTGGTCTTAGGTGGGGGCGCACCTGTGTATCATCGTGAGTATGAAGAGCCACCTTATTACGCACAAAACCAGCAATTTGACCCCAATACAGTAGAAGAGCCGCAGGAATTTGCCGAATACATAGATATTTTTCGCTTTTTGCTTTCGCACCCCAATATCGCCTCGAAGCGTTGGATTTCCGAGCAGTACGACTCTATGGTAGGAACGGCAAATTGTAGTACCAATGCGCCTTCCGACGCTTCTGTGGTGCATGTCAAGGGAACGAATAAAAATATTGTCATTACCGTAGATTGCAATGCGCGTTATGTGCATGCCGACCCTGAAAAGGGCTGTGCGATTGCCGTAGCGGAGGCAGCCCGCAATATCGTCTGCACAGGGGGGCAGCCTATCGCAATTACCAACTGCCTGAATTTTGGCAATCCTTACAATAAGCACGTCTATTGGCAATTTGTAGGTGCTATCAAAGGCATGGGAGCGGCTTGCAGGAAATTTAATACGCCCGTAACGGGAGGCAATGTTAGTTTTTACAACCAATCTTCCGACGAAGGACCCGTTTTCCCTACGCCTACCATTGGCATGTTGGGTCTGATGGAGGGTTTGGAAAAGCGCGTTACGCTTGATTTTAAAAAGGCAGGCGATTTGATTTATTTGGTAGGTGTTCCCAAAAATGATTTGGCATCTTCGGAATACTTGTATTCGTATTGTGGCGTGAAAAATTCGCCTGCCCCTGCCTTTGATTTAGACGAAGAATATGCTTTTCAGCAAAATTTAGCCGCCTTAATTGGCGAAAAGCTACTTGCCTCTGCACACGACATTTCTGACGGCGGCTTGCTGATAGCGGTAGCAGAATCGGCTTTGGCAGGTAGAAAGGGTTTTGATTTGAAGGTAGATTTGAAGAGCAGTCCTTTGCGCGGTCTTCGTTTTGATGCTTTTCTTTTTGGGGAAAATCAAAGCCGCGCCATTGTATCGGTGAATACTGCCCAAAAAGCCGCTTTTGAAGCAAAAGCCACCGCCTTAGGTATTGCGTTTTTAGCCGTCGGCGAAGTAGGCGAGCAGAAAGAGTGGCGTTTGCAAAATCAGCTTCTGCTGACTCTCGAAGAGGGTGAGGCTCTATATGAAGGCACTTTGCCCAAATATTTGAATGTTTAAAATCCTTTTCGCCAAATAGAAAATGGTTTTTTCGCATAATCGATAAAAATACAGCCCCGTTCTGTATTTTTATCGCTTCAAAGTGCTTATATTTAGTCCCGATTTGCGACCTGTGTAGCGTTCATAGAGATTCATTATTTTGAAAGGGAAACGGAAAAGTTTTCTACAAAACTTTCGATATAAGAAAAAAAATCATAGATTTGCCATTGTTTGCCGAATCTATGCTTTTTTGCACATGAATTTGTCAAATCTTTCATAAGGAATCCCATAATAAGCCTAAGGCGGTTTGGAAAATGGTTTAATTACAATCGCATAGAGCTTGTTCGCTCCAATAAAAAGGCTTGCTTGATAGAGCAGGTTGTTACTGTTTTTCTGATTTTTCTAACATTTCATCTTCACCCTATTTCTTCTATTTTAATCTGTATGAAAATCTTTCTCCTACAATTCCTATTCCTTTGCATGGCTGCCCTTGGTACGACTTTCGGGCAGCAGCAGGTAGAGGTGAGCCACTTTAAAAATGGCAACAACCCTACTGAAATTCGCCTACCCCAAAGTGTAAAGGGGCTGCCTTCTTTCTTGGAAGCACCAGAAATGAAGCAGGACATCGCACGCGAATATGCCCAAAAATATTTCGTAGCCCTCTATCAAAACATGGCAGTGCCTGCGGGAACTACCCAAACTTTTCAAATCAACGACCAAGAGGTCGATATCCTTGCCGACTACATCAATACCTACTACCAGATGCACTACGACAACGCAGGCAAGGAAATTTTTGAAATCGTGAGAAAAGCAAAAGCCGACCTCAATCCCATTATCGGTCTGAGCGGCGTTTTGGCTTTGCAGCGTCTTGGCGTTTTCAACTACCAAAAATAAACTTTCGCTTATCCAAACAACGAAAGACTCTTTTTGCTATGTAAAAAAAGGAGTCTTGCCCTTATTTTAGAAACAAACAAACCTTATTGATATGATGATGAAACGTATATCTTTACTTTGGGCTTTGCTGCTGCTCTGTACTGCTTATTTGCAGGCGCAGGTGACAGTTACGGTGGGCAGTGTCCAAACAGAAACCTTTGAGGCTGGGGCAGCAGGCTGGACAGCCGCCGCTATCCCCGGCTATTTTACCACAGGTGCAAGTACCTTTGCCAATGATTGGCAGTTGGGTACGCCTACTGTTCCTGCCGCAGCCGCCCCTCTTCCTGCTGCAAACGGCAACAATGTTTGGGCTACTAACCTGACTGGTAATTACTCTTCTTCACATTTAGGCGCAGTAACTTCGCCTGTTTATGATTTCAGTGCTTTGCCTGCCGGCTTTACTCCTACTGTGCGTTTGAGTGTCTTTGTACAGTCTGAAAATAATTTTGACGGGGGACAACTTCAAATTTCACTCGATGGCGGTACTACTTGGCAAACCGTAGGTCCTGCTGTAGGTGGTACTTGTGGCGGAGTAAATTGGCTCAATAGCGGTACATTTTCAGGTCTTACGCCTCCTCCTCCTGCTGCTGGTACTACTGCTCAATGGACAGGTACAGGTACGGGTACTTCTCTCTTCCCAGAGGGCTGGCGCACGGCAGAACACAAAATTACGGGTGTGGCAGGCAATAACAACGTCCGCTTCCGTGTGGTATTTCGTTCTGATACCTCTGTTCAGGGACAAGGTGGTCTTTACTTTGACAATTTTTCAGTAGATGCGACAACGGTTTCTGATATTGTAGTAACTCAAATTACTGCTCCAGTCAGCGGCGCACTTACCAATAGCGAAATTATTAGCTTTAGCATCACAAACAATGGAAGCACTGCTGTAACAAGTGTTGATGCTACTTACACAATTAGCGGTCCCAGCACTGCCAACGTTACGCAAACTTTGGTCATTCCTGCTTTGAATCCTTGCAGCTCGACGACTGTATCTTTTACTACTCCTGCTAACCTGAGTGCAACGGGTACTTATACGGTTGATGTTACGGCTCAAGTTACAGGTCAGACAGATGCCAATCCTGCGAACAACACAGTGTCTGCCCAGATTGTGAATGTCCCTACTATTGCTACCTTCCCTTACTACGAAGATTTCGAAGCCAATAGTGGTTCTTTTATTTCTTCTGCCATTACTACGGGTACAGGTATCACGCCTTCTACGCAGTACGTTAATCCTTGGGAGTGGGGCGCACCTTCTGTTCCCGGTTTTGCAGTTCCTGTGCCTTCGGGTCAGAACGCCTGGGCTACACGCCTCAATACTTTCTATCCTGATAACGCTTTGGCTGCCGTAACTTCGCCGCTTTTTGATTTTACAGGCTTTACCGCTACGCCTTCAATGCCTACCCCTCGCCTTTTCTTTGGCTTTATGGGGCAGTTTCAGCACAATAATGATGGCGGTCAGGTGCAAATAAGCCTCGATGGAGGTACTACTTGGGCAGCCTTAGGTACTACGCTTTCGGGCGGCTTGAATTGGTACAATAGAAATACAGCTCTTTTAGGCACGATGACTCCAAATGCAGTGGCTGCTAACTTGACGCAGACTTGGACTTTCGTTTCAGGTACTGCCGCAGATGCCCTTTTCCCTAACAACGCCTTTTCTTTGGGTGGTGGCTGGGTACTTTCAGGACATCCACTTCCTGCTACAGTTATCGGTCAGAATGATGTCCGTTTTCGTATGGTCTTCCGCTCTAATACCTTTACAAATGGTCAGGGTGGTTTCTATTTCGATGATGTAAAAATCGTAACAACAGATTTTACTCTGATTGCGGCTTCAAACCCTACTGCACCTACTACGGGTACAAACCTTACCAATGCGGAAAATATCACCTTTACCGTAACGAACCAAGGTAGCCTTCCTGTAACAAGTATTACGGTTACGGGTACAATTACAGGTCCCGCTAATAGCACTTTCAATCAGACCGTTGTAGTGCCTGCAATTGCCCCCAATGCTACTGCTACTATTACGCTTACTGGTGCAGCAAACCTTTCTGTTCCCGGCGAATACCAAATTAACTTGACGGCTAACGTTACAGGGCAGACAAACCTTTATCCAAACGTAAATAGCGTACAATACACGGTTATTCACATTCCTACGATTGCACTCGCTTCTGGCTCTTATACTGAAACTTTTGAAACAAACGGTGGTTCTTGGATTCCGGGTGGTACGACACCTGCGGCACAAAACGTATGGCAGTGGGGTGCGCCTACTGACCCTTCTGTAGCCTTAGTACAGCCGCTTCCGCTTCCTTCTGCACCGCTCACGCCAGAGCCTACTAATGAGGAATGTTGGGGTACTATCATAAACGGTCAGTATCCAAATAGTGTGGTAGCCTTCTTAGAGTCGCCTATTTTTGACTTTACAGGCATTACTACAAACCAAATCCTGCTCTTTGATTTCTTTCACGCAACAGAAAGCTGCTGCGACGGTACGCAGGTTCAGATTAGCTTCAATGGTGGCACTACCTACCAAACTTTGGGTACTGCTACAAGTGGCGTAAACTGGTATAACAATGCTGGTACTTTTGCAGGCTTACTTGCAGGCGGTACTTGGAGAGGAACAGGTACATTCACGCCGCTAAATGATGGTTGGTTTAGAGCCTTTCACCCACTTCCTGCTGCTGCTTTGGGCAATAACAATGTCCGCTTCCGCTTTGCTTTCCGTTCTGACGTTTCTGCAACAGGATTGGGTGCTTATGTGGATAACATATACGTAGGCGGCGGCTTCTATGAAGGTGGTATTGTAGCCACTGAAATTGGCGTGAGCAACGCACAGACTTTTAGCACAGGCACTACTTCTTTCATTTTCGGTACAGAGTTGGGCTTAGAGGATATAACCGTTCCTGTTCAAAACAATGGCTCGGAAGTTATCACTTCTGTTGATTTTGAGTTCAACGTACAAGGACCTAATGGCATTGCCTTTACCGTAGAGCGCGAAAACGTAGCGACCAACATCGACTTGGGCGATACTGAAGACATTACACTCGCCGATTTAATTGGCTTTACCGACTATGGCTACTACACCATTCAGGTCAATATGACTTTGAATGATGGTACGGATATTTTCGCACCTAACAATACCGCCGTATTTTTGGTAGAAAACGTGAAGGCTGTAGCCGTTACAGACGGCGTAGCGGGTTCTTATCGCGAAGATTTCGAAATTACGCCTACTAATTCTGGTTGGTATCCACACTTATTCAATGATGTCACTACTGAAACAGAATGGGAAATAGGTACACCTTCTACGGCTACTATCAACGGTGCTGCTTCAGGTCAGAATGCTTGGGTTACGAACTTGAATAGCAACTATGGCAATGACGCGCAAGAAGGTTTGATTTCTCCTTTCTTTGATTTCACTTCTTTGAACGCCACTACGCCTGCTTTCATTAGCTTTGCCAATATCTTTGACATCGAAGAAAACTTTGATGGTGGTGTTTTGGCTTACGTTCCTAACGACATTACAGGTGCGATTGCAGCTCCACAGTTGGTAGGCACTTTCGGACAAGGCGTGAACTGGTACAACAACCCTGCGGCAGGCTTCTTTGGCGTACCACAGTGGGACGGCAATTCTACCGATTGGAGACGTTCTACCATTTCCTTAGCACCTTTCATGGGTACGCAAGGACGCTTTATCTTCTTGTTTGGTTCTGATTCAGACGTTACGGGTGAAGGTTGGGGCGTAGATGACATTCTTATCGCCAATGCAGGTATCGTAGATTTGGGCATCACTGCCATTCCTACTCCTAATACGGCTACGAATCTAATCGCGGTAGAGCCTTTGCAGGTACAACTTCAAAACTTCGGTACTGACGTTGTGAATCAGGTTGCAATTACCTACGAATTGAACGGTGCAAAAGGGCAGCAAATCGTAACTGAAAACGCTACTATTTCTTTAGCCCCTGGTGCAGTTACTACCTACCAATTCTTGAACCTTTTAGACGTTTCTTTCATCGGCGATTACAATGTGAAAACTTCACACAACTTAGCCAATGATTTAAACCCTGCCAACAATGAATTAGACAAAGACTTCACACACTTGGTTTCGCCTGTTGTGATAGACTCTTTACAGTTGAAGGCAAATCTTACCGATTCTTTGGCTATTATCGTAGAATGGATTGATGAATCAAACCAAGAGATTGGCTTCGTATTACAACGCGCCACAGACCCTACCGCTAATGGTGGTATCGGCAACTGGCAAGTCGTAACGGTAGAGCCTGCCAACGACACTTCTTACCTCGATTTGGACATCTTGCTCAACGGTCGTTATTTCTACCGTGCGCAGTATCTCTTTGCAAATGGTCTTTCTGGTTATAGCAATGTAGATACCGTAGATGTATTCTTTGAAGGCGGCGGCGGCGTGCCTGTAGAGCCTTACGAGCCTATCTTAGCGGCTACGCCCGGCTATAATTCAGCCGTCTTGACTTGGAACATGGCTATGCCTGAACAAAATGTAGCCTACTATGAAATCTATGGCTATGATTTGCAGTTCCCTTCTATTCGCGTCGGAACGACAACAAACGCCACTTACACCGTTACAGGCTTGATTAACGGCGTGAAGGTAGGATTCTACGTGCGTGCAGTTTATAGAGATGGCTCACGTGGCAATTTCTCTAACGGCGTAGAAGTAACTCCTTCTATTGTCTTAGGTGAAGACGAGGTGAAGGAAGCCTTCAAATTCCAAGTGTTCCCGAATCCAAACACAGGCACTTTCCAAATCGCTTTGGAGGGCAAAGTAGCAAGCGAAAATCTTACCATCAACATCACCGATTTGGCGGGCAAGGTTATCTATTCTACCAAAGTAAGCAATTACAGCAACCAGTATCAGGCTGAAATTGCATTGCCTAATGTAGCTGCTGGTTTGTATTTGGTACAAATTGCGACAGAAACTGAAACTTTCCAACAAAAAGTAAGTATCGTAAGATAAAACTTGCGGCTTATCGGATTTTCAAATCCTAAATTTTGTGAAAAGTCTAACCCAAAACAACACCTATCTTTGCGGATAGGTGTTTTTTTATGGTCTAAATTTTACGTCTAAATCTCGATAGCATGAACCCAAACCAAATAAATAAGGGCTATTTTTTCTTTCGCCTGCTTTGCGCCACCTGCTTTTCTATTTTCTTGCTGCCGTTTTCTTCTCTCACTATTTACGCCCAGCAAAGCAACGATTTAGAAGCCAAGTCTGATAGCCTTCCTGCTTCCTTTGCGCCTACTTTTGTGTTGAGTGCCTATGCAGATGCTTATTTTGTGTATGATTTTAATGCGCCCCAAAACCAGCAACGCCCTGATTTTTTATACAATCATACCCGTCATAACGAATTTAACCTCAATACAGGACTTCTCCATGCAGGGCTTGAAAATGGGCATTATCGCGCCAATTTGGGATTGATGGTAGGCACATATCCGCAACAAAATTTAGCGCAAGAGCCTACCTTGTTGCAAAACATTTTTGAAGCCAACGTAGGCGTGGCACTCAATAAAAAGTCAAACTTATGGCTCGATATGGGGATTTTTCCTTCGCATATCGGTTTTGAAGATGCACTTTCTGCCGACAATTTTAATTATACGCGTTCCATTTTGGCGGAAAATTCGCCTTACTATTTGGCAGGTGCAAAACTCACCTACACGCCTACGCCCAAGTGGGAATTTACAGCCTTACTCTGCAACGGTTGGCAGCGAATAAGGCGCGTCGAGGGCAGTTCTTTTCCTAACTTCGGTACAAAAATCACTTTTACGCCCAATGAAACAACTACCTTCAATTGGAGTACCTTTGTCGGTACAGACGACCCAGATGCAGTGCGCCGCCTACGCTATTTCAATAATTGGTATACTATTTTTAATGTTTCAAAAAAAATTGCCTTGATTGCAGGCTTTGATTGGGGTTTGCAGCAGGTAGAAAAGGGCAGTTCCGACCTGCATCAATGGCTTGCGCCTGTCTGCATCTTGCGCTATGAGTGGAGCGAGCGTTGGGCTATGGGTTTGCGCGGCGAATACTATCAGGATAGAAACCATGTGATTATCAGAACGCCGCAGGGAGCGCGTTTTCAGGTGAGTGGCGTTTCTTTTAATATAGACCGCCAAATTGTGCGCGATACTTTCAAGATAGGCTCGAAAAATGTCCTTTGGCGTATGGAAGCGCGTCTTTTTCAAAACCCAGACCCGATTTTTAGGCGCGAAAACAACCTTGTGCGCCACAATTTTTTTATCGCCACAGGAATTGCAGCACACTTCGAATAGCTTAGAAAGGGCAAGAGCCTCTGTTGATAGAAAGTCTTTTCTCCGATAAGGTTTCTGTTTCGGCGGTATGGTTTTCTTTTTCTAAGTTGAAAAGTTCGTGCAGAGCCTCTACCAAATGGCTTTCTTCGCCGCGCTTGCATGCCATTTTGAGGTGCAAGGCGGGCTTTTTCAAGATTTTTTGCAAAATATTTTTCGTAATTTCCTCAATCTGACCGCGCTCTGCCTCATTGATTTTTTTAGAAAAGCGATTGATTTCTTCTTGTCGGATTTGCTCTAAGGCATCTTTGAAGCGTTGTAGGGCAGGCGAAACGTCTTGTTCTTTGACCCATTGTTCAAATTGCAGTTGCATTTCTAAAATGATTTGTTCTACTTTGGGCAAGGATTCGCGTCTTTTCTGAATGGCGGCTTCTGTACGCTCATGAATTTGGTCTAAATTAAAAAGGCTCAAATTCCCCAAGGTCGCAAGGTCTGATTCTATGCTACGTGGCAGAGAAAGGTCAATAAAAAATTGGTGCTTAGGCATCTGCGGATAAGTGGCACGTAACTTTTGCATCAAAGATTTGGTGATGAAAGGTTCATTTTTGGCAATCGAGCAGACTACGACATCGGCTTTGGCGAGGCTCTCCTCTATCTGTTCAAATTCGATAGCATCATAAGCGTTTTCGGTGGCTAAAAGGGCAGCTTTGGCATAAGTTCTATTTGTAATTAAAACATTTTTGATACCTTTTTTGTGCAAATTCCGTACTGTGTCTTCGCCAATTTCACCCATGCCGATGATGAGAATGGTAGGATTGAGCGCGTCTGTGGCATGTTTTGCCATTTGCGTAACTAATTCAGTGGCGGCATAAGATACGGAGGCTGCCCCGTCGCGAAAGTTTGTTTCCTGTGCAATGCGCTTATTGGTCTGAAAAATAAGGTGCATCAAACGGTGCAAAAGCGTCCCTACTGTGCCTGCGTCGGTAGCCCATTGATAGGCGCGTTTCACCTGATTGGTGATTTGAAAATCGCCTACCACTTGCGAATCTGCACCTACCGAAATGCGCATCAAACGATTGACGGCGCGATGTGTCGTTTCTATTTCTATAAAATATTCACTATATTCTTTCCAATCTAATTCTTTAAAAATAGAGAGCATCTCCAAAATAGGCTCTCTCAAATTGCGAGGCGCGATATAAAAAATTTCGGTTCTATTGCAGGTAGAAATGACCATGACTTCCTCAATTTCGAGCTTTTCCTTTAAATCTGCCAATAAAAAGCGCACTTCGGTTTCGTCGAATGTCCATTTTTCGCGCACTTCCAAAGGCGCGTTTTTAAAAGTCAGATGAATGTTGCGGAGTTGCATGGGTAGGTTTTGAGAAAAAGTGAGAAAATTTAATTTAGATAACTGCTGTGTTCAACTCTTTTGGATACTGATTGTGATAGGTATTTTTTCAAGTTTTGATACTTTAAACGCGACAAGCCTGCACGACGGTAGTGATGTTAAGTTCTGTAAAAAGCCTTGTTTTGTCAAGTTTGACACGAAATAAAATTTGGTTGAAACCCTATTTTTGGGTCTGAAAACCCTTTTTTATTTCAATCTCGCTGCGGACAAGGCAATGCCCCTTGTCCCTACATTTGAATCTGTTTTTTTAGAATTTAACATCACCGCTTCGGAGGGAGGGCAATGCCCTACCCTACAAATAACTTTTAGAACCTAACCTTGCTGCACAAGACTGCCGTTTTTTGTGCCAGATTTCCTATTTAATCGTCAGGGTCTGTTCTTGGTAAAAGGCTTCGCCTGCTTGTTGCCAATATATTTTGGCACGCCACAGTCCTTTTTCCATTTTGGCAGTAGAAATAATTTGCTGCGCACCCTTTTCTGCTAAGGCGACTTCAAAATCGTACTTGGCATCAGAGGGGCGAAAGAAGGTAATTTTGCCACTTCTGCCACTATTTTGTGCGACTGCTGCCTGCTCTTCTGTTGCCTTTTGAGGGAAAGTAAGCGTTAGGGTCTGTTTTTCTAAAACTACCTCGATGGGGTTCTTTTGGGCGTTTTGCATCTGATTGATGCGCTGTTGGTAGCGTATTTCCTCTTGGTAGTAATCTTTTGTAACCAAATCTATATTTTCTTGTGCAGAAAGATAGACCAAAGAGAGAATCCCCGCCATAAAGAGTCCGTAGAAGATAGCAATTCCGTGTCCCCAGTTCATGTTGTGTTTGGATTTAGAGGGTAAAAAAATGAGAAAGGTTTTATTTTTTGGGAGCAAAAAAGCTCAAATCTTGAATTTCGAGAAGTTGCTCGCCTGCATAGATAGCGACCGAAACAGGTGTTTTCCTGCCTGCCGTCGTTTCGAAGGGCAAATCCACAACGAGTACGCCCTTTTTTAGTCCTTCGGCTTCGAGGGAAAAGGCTTGCCCTACTACCTCGATTTTACCTTTTTGGGGCGTTTCCAATACAAAACGAAGTTCGGCAGGTTCGGAAGTCTTATTGATAGCCTGCACCATGTACATATTGCGAATGTGTCCATTTTCCAGACGCTGAAAAGTCTGCCCCTGCGCTCTTAGAATTGTAACCTCTACGGCTTGGCGTGTGAAAAGCAAGCCGCCCATTACGGCTGCCAAAACCACTAACACTGCCGAATAGAAAAGCAAGCGCGGTGTGAAAGCAAATTTTTTGTCTTCGGCTATTTCTTTTTCCGAAGCATAACGGATAAGCCCGCGCGGACGCTTGAATCTATCCATAATATCGTCGCAGGCATCGATACAAGCCGTACAATTTACACATTCGAGTTGCGTGCCGTTTCTGATGTCTATTCCCGTAGGGCAGACCTGCACACACAAGCCACAATCGACACAATCGCCTTGAATCTTTTGCTCCAAAACTTCTATATCCGACTGTAATTCTTTCTTCGGCTTTTTGTATTTGCCACGCGGTTCGCCACGCACGTAGTCGTAAGAAATGACAATGGATTCTTTGGTGAGCAAAACGCCTTGCAGCCTACCATAAGGGCAAATTGTGGTACAAACTTGTTCTCTTAGAAAGGCAAAGACCCCATAAAACGCGCCTGTGAAAAAGAGAAGGGCAGTAAAGATACCCATGTGTTCTTTTGGCGTATCGGCTATCATATCGCCCAAACGCTCGGTACTGACGATATAAGCCAGAAATAGGTTTGAAATCCCAAAGGCGATAAGAAGAAATATCAGATGTTTGGCGGTCTTTTTCGCTATTTTTTCGCCCGTCCAAGGGGCTTGATTGAGGCGGCGTTGTTGGTTTGCGTCGCCTTCTATCCAATATTCTATTTTTCTGAAAACCATCTCCATAAAGATAGTTTGCGGACAGACCCAGCCGCAAAATATCCGCCCGTATGCTAAGGTAAAGACAATGACAAAGACAATGGAAAGCAACATACCCAAGACAAAAAGGTGAAAATCCTGTGGCATGAAAATCTGACCAAAGATGACAAATTTGCGGTCTAAAACATCAAAGAGTAAGGCTTGATGTCCCTTGATTTTGATAAAGGGTATCGCAATTAGGAAAGCTAAAAGCAAGATAGAAACGATGATGCGTCCGTTGTGGTAGCGTCCAGAGGGCTTTTTGGGATAAATCCACTTGCGTTTGCCGTCTTTATCTACCGTCGCAATTACGTCGCGGAAGTCTTCGTCGGAATGAGCTTGCGTAGCCATAAGTAGGGAGGTTTTGAGAAGGTGGGGTTTTCAAACCCTTAGCCTGCATTTTGAAAGCCAGCTAAGGGTTTGGGAGTCTGTTATGCGTGTTTATTTTTGTTCAGGCTTGTATAATTCGCCTTGTGCTTCTTTGGCATTGGCAGGGTTTGTCCCTTGTAGGGTTAGGATATAGTTGGAAACATCTTGAATGTCTTTGGGCGAAAGTTGGTCTTTCCATGAAATCATACCTTTTTCCACTACCCCATATTTGACCGTTTTGAAGATGTCGCTCAAACTGCCGCCATGCAGCCAATATTCGTCGGTTAGGTTTGGTCCTACGCCGCCTTGTCCTTCTGCGCCATGGCAGGATTTGCAGTTGTCGACATAGATTTTTTTGCCGCCTTCCAGCCCTGCATCACCTTTGGCATACGCGCCTACGTTGTTTTCATCTATCAAGGCAGCCATCTTTTTGAGGTACTCCTCTTTTTGGATAGCAGCAATCGCCATCTCTTCGCGGTATTCTTTCACCGACACAAATTCACTTTCGGTAAAATGATAATTGTAGAGATACCAACCGCTGGCAGCGATACAGGCGTAGAAGCCATATTTCCACCAAGGCGGCAGTTGGTTGTCGAGTTCTCTGATGCCGTCGTAATTGTGGTCGAGAATGATTTGCTCTTCGGTTTCGATGGGAGCGGCGGCGTTGAATTTATCCCAAAACCACTTCCAAAAGCCATCTTCTTGGGCTTTCTGTGCCTGAATACCTGCTTTTTCTTCTTCTGTGCGTGTAATAAGTTTGATAAATTGCACAAAAGAAAAAGCAATGATGATAAAAAGAACCACGATAATCGCAACAATTAGCACTAAGAGTAAAATCATTAGCTCTTCGAGCGAGAAAGTGCCTGCGCTTGTTGTTGGGCTAAGGGCAAATCCTGTCCTGCCTATCAGAAGCAGGGCAAGCGTTGGAAAAATTATTTTCTTGTACATATTAGCGTCTGTTTTCGGTGAAAGAAGGAGAAGGGTCGTCGTTTTCCAAAGGCAACGACTCTAAATGCTCTACTAAGGGCTTTTTGATAAAAACCGAATAGGCGGCAAAGGCAAGGAAGACGGCAATAAAGAGAAGAAGTCCGATGACGGCAAAAATCTCCACGCCTGAAATATCTCTAAGAACGTCTTTGTACATGGCTTTTCGGAATTGAGAAGGGCTAAGTAAGGGTTAGCCCTTCGGTGAGAGTTTTACTAAAAGAGAATCTTACCAATAAGACTCTTACTTGGTAGGCAAGTTTTCGGGCTTGACCTTCTTGATGTCCGTACCTAAGCGTTGTAGGTAAGCAATCAGGGCTACCAATTCGGTGTCGCTTTCGGTTTCGATGCCCTCTTTTTTGAGGTTCGCCTGCACCTGTGCCGCTTGTTTTTGTAGGTCTAAAACGGCTCTCTTTTCGTATCCTTCGGGATAAGGCACGCCTAATTTTTGCATGGTTACGATTTTGGCTTCGGTAGAAGAAACATCTAATTTGTTTTCATCAAGCCAAGGATAAGGCGGCATAATAGAGGCAGGCGACATACTTTGCGGCGAAATCATGTGGTTGTAGTGCCAGCCATCAGAATATTTGCCCCCGATACGGTGCAAATCGGGTCCTGTGCGCTTCGAACCCCACATAAAAGGACGGTCATAGACAAATTCGCCTGCTTTCGAGTATTCGCCATAACGCTCCGTTTCAGAACGGAAGGGGCGCACCATTTGAGAGTGGCAGACGGCGCAGTTTTCGCGCATATAAATATCTCTACCCTCTAATTCCAAAGGCGTGTAGGGCTTCACTGCCGCAATAGTAGGAATATTCGAGCGGATAAGATAAGTTGGTACAAATTCGATGATACCCCCAATCGCAACCGCTACAAATGACCAAACTAACATCTGCACAGGGCGTGCTTCAATCCAAGAGTGCCAATGTTTGGCAGAGCCGTCGTCATGGCTGTGCATAGCAGGGGCAGAGGTTTGCTCATCGCCAATAAATGCGCCCTGACGTGCCGTCATGATGAGGT
Source organism: Hugenholtzia roseola DSM 9546 (assembly GCF_000422585.1). NCBI lineage: Bacteria > Pseudomonadati > Bacteroidota > Cytophagia > Cytophagales > Bernardetiaceae > Hugenholtzia > Hugenholtzia roseola. The sequence continues at coordinate 180,208 of NZ_KE383882.1, read as the reverse complement.
TATAGACCATAATAATTGCGCCTGTGAGGTAAATTGCACCCCCTACGGCACGCATTTTATACATAGGTAAGATTTGGACAACCGTTTCCAAGAAGTTTTTGTACTTCAAAAAGCCATCTGCACCAAAATCTTTCCACATCAAACTTTGTGTAAAGCCTGCCCAATAAAGGGGAATGGCGTAGAAAAGAATACCCAAAGTGCCGACCCAGAAGTGCGTTTCGGCGAGCTTTTTAGAGTAGAGTTTGGTATTGAAAAGTTTGGGAACAAGCCAATACAAAATACCGAAGGTAAGAAAACCATTCCAGCCCAAGCCGCCAATATGCACGTGTGCGATAGTCCAGTCGGTGTAGTGGCTAATTGCATTGACATTTTTGAAGGAAAGCATCGGTCCCTCGAAAGTTGCCATACCATAAGCCGTAACCGCTACGACCATAAATTTCAGAATCGGCTCGGTGCGAACTTTATCCCACGCGCCGCGCAAGGTGAGCAAACCATTCAACATACCGCCCCAAGAGGGAGCAATGAGCATCAATGAAAAAATCGTCCCTAACGACTGCGCCCAGTCAGGCAGGGCAGTATAAAGTAAGTGGTGAGGACCCGCCCAGATATAGATAAAAATCAACGCCCAATAATGCACAATAGAAAGGCGATACGAATACACAGGTCTGTTTGCCGCTTTTGGTACGAAGTAGTACATCAGACCCAAATAAGGCGTAGTGAGGAAAAATGCCACAGCATTGTGTCCGTACCACCATTGTACCAACGCATCTTGCACGCCTGCAAACATCGAGTAGCTTTTCATACCCAAGAAATCCACAGGCATAGCCAATGAATTGACGATATGCAACATCGCTACCGTAACGAAAGTGGCGATATAAAACCAAATCGCTACGTAAAGGTGCTTCTCACGACGTTTGAGAATCGTACCAAACATATTCACCCCAAAAACTACCCAAACCAGCGCGATAAGAATATCGAGAGGCCACTCCAATTCGGCATACTCCTTTGTGGTGATAAAGCCCATCAGGAGCGTTACGGCGGCTAAAACGATAATGAGCTGCCACCCCCAGAAGTGTAGCTTGCTCAATACGTCGCTAAACATACGCGCCTTGCAGAGGCGTTGTAGCGAGTAATAAACGCCCATAAAAATCCCGTTTCCTACGAAGGCGAAAATTATCGCGTTGGTGTGAAGCGGGCGAATACGCCCAAAGGTAGTAGGCGCAAATTCGAAGTTGAAAACGTGATGCGTGAGCTGGAGTGCCGCTAAAAGCCCAACCAACATACCGACAATGCCCCAGAATGCCGTCGCTATCACAAACATCTTAACGATACCGTTATCGTAAGAGAAGGTCTCGATTTTACTTTCCGTCTGAGGAGGCTTGTTCAGAACGGTTTGCGTGTTTTGGCTCATCTTCTAAAAGGATTCTTAAACTTGGTGTATAGGTATCCTCGTACTGTCCGCCCCTAACCGAAATCAGGAAGGCAGCCAAGAAACCTAAAGCCACCAACAAACTCACGAGGATTAAAATTAGAATAGCACTCATTGGAATTGAATTTTATGCTGTTACAAAAGTAGAGCAGGCGGCGCAAGCAAAAAATGAGATTTATCAGGGTAAAAACCTGATGTTTGTCAGGTTTTTGTCTAATCTATTGATTTTCAGAGTCTTATCGCCTTTTTTATCTGCCTAAAATCGCCTTTGTGCGGTGTTTTTATCGGAAAAAAAGCCCCAATAGGCTAAAAAAATCCAAAAAAATCCAAAAAAATCTGCGACAACCCGTAAAATCTGCTTTATCTGTGTGCTTAAAATCAGGCAGTAGGGACAAGGTACTGCCTTGTCCGAAGTGAAAAGGCAGTGTGCCTTTTCAGAAGTGAGATTGAAAGAAAATGATAAAAAAAACAAACCCCAAACGTTCCCAAGACGCTTAGGGTTTGCAATTTTGGTCTATGACCAAGTTCTAAAACTTTGTAACAATACCTTAGAAATTTAGACTTGGGAAATAAGCCGTTTCGCCCAACTCTTCCTCTATGCGCAGGAGTTGGTTGTATTTCGCCATTCTATCCGAGCGCGAAGCCGAGCCTGTCTTGATTTGTCCTGTATTGAGGGCGACGGCAAGGTCGGCAATGGTGCTATCTTCGGTTTCGCCGCTTCTATGCGACATGACCGATTTGTAACTATTTCGGTGCGCCAGATTGATGGCATCGATGGTTTCGGTAAGTGTTCCGATTTGATTGACTTTGATAAGGATAGCGTTGGCTACTTCCTGCTCTATGCCCTTTTTGAGGCGTTTGGTGTTGGTTACGAAAAGGTCGTCGCCTACGAGTTGTACTTTTTCGCCTATCGCCTCTGTTAGGTTTGCCCAACCCTGCCAATCGTCTTCGTGCATGCCATCTTCGATGGAAATAATGGGATACTTTTTGACCCAATTTGCCCAATATTCTACCATCTGTTCGGAGGTGAGTTTTTCGCCTGACGATTTTTTGAAATGGTAGAGTCCTGTTTTTTCGTCGTAAAATTCAGAGCTTGCTGCATCTAAGGCAATAAAAATATCTTCGCCTGCTTTGTATCCTGCTGCTTCTATCGCCAAAAGCACGACTTCGAGGGCTTCCTGATTCGAGCGGATATTAGGGGCAAAACCGCCTTCGTCGCCTACGTTGGTGGAAAGTCCCTTTTTGTGCAATACCTTTTTGAGGTGGTGGAATACTTCCGTTCCCATGCGCAAAGCCTCAGAAAAGCGTTCCGCCTTGATGGGCATAATCATAAATTCCTGAAAATCAATGCCATTATCGGCATGTGCGCCGCCATTTAAGATGTTCATCATCGGCACAGGGAGCGTATTGGCATTCACGCCGCCTACATAGCGAAAAAGTGGCACGCCTGCTTCTTTGGCGGCGGCTTTGGCTACGGCTAAGGAAACGCCCAAGATGGCATTTGCGCCTAAGTTGGCTTTGTTGTCAGTGCCGTCTAATTCTATCATGATGCGGTCGATGAGATTTTGCTCAAAAACCGAGCAGCCCAAAAGCTGTGGAGCAATTACCTCCTGCACGTTCTTGACCGCTTGTAAAACGCCTTTGCCCAGATACAGTTGGTTATCGCCGTCGCGCAATTCCACTGCTTCGTGTTTGCCCGTAGAAGCACCCGAAGGGACGGCAGCACGTCCTAAGTGGTTGTTGGTAGTGAATACATCTACCTCGACGGTAGGATTGCCACGCGAGTCGAGAATTTGGCGTGCCGTAATATGCTGAATTTGGCTCATAAGATAGATTTGCAGTTTAGCAGTGAAAAAAGGTTGGTGCTGCAAAGATAGCGTTTTTTGGTATTTTTGCCCCTCGAATCCAAATCCGTTGATGATGAAGTTTTATCTGATTGCAGGCGAAGCCTCTGGCGATTTGCACGCCGCCAATTTAGTGGCTGCCCTCAAAACCCAATTCCCTACCGCTACCTTTCGCGGATATGGGGGCGAAAAAATGCAGCAGGCAGGCGTAACTTTGGTGCGCCACTATGCGCAAATGGCTTTTATGGGCTTTGTGGAGGTGCTGCGCAATTTGCCTACGATTCTCTCTATTTTGAGCGAGTGCAAAAAAGATTTACGCGCTTTTCAGCCCGACGCGCTTATTTTGGTCGATTATCCGGGCTTCAATATGCGCATTGCCAAATTTGCCAAACAAAAGTTGGGCTTAAAGGTTTTCTACTATATCCTACCCAAAGTATGGGCATGGAATCAGAAACGCGCCCTTGCGCTCAAACGCGATACCGACGCACTTTTTTCTATCCTACCCTTCGAAATTCCCTTTTTTGCGCAATACCAAGTAGAGCATCTCTACTATGTAGGCAATCCGCTTTTTGATGCCATTCAAAACCAAGCGCAAAAAAAGCCACCTGCTCACCTTACCCAAATAGAGAAGCCTATCATTGCCCTGCTGCCCGGTAGTAGAAAACAGGAGGTGCGCCTTTTGCTGCCCCAGATGTTGAAAATTACGGAGGCTTTCCCCGACTATCAGTTTATTATTGCGGGGGTGATAGATTTGCCTACCGAACTTTACTACCCTGCCTTAGATGCAGGTATTCCCATTTTGTATGGCAATACTTATCACCTTTTGCAAGTGGCGAAGGCTGCCGTAGTCGCTTCGGGAACAGCGACGCTCGAAACGGCACTCTTTGATGTTCCCCAAGTGGTGGTCTATCAAGTAAATCCGCTGACGTATCATATCGGCAAGCATCTGATTCGCGTGCCTTTTATTTCTTTGGTCAATCTGATTGCAGAAAAAAAAGTGGTTTCCGAATTGATACAAAAAGAATGTAACCCTTTGCGCATCAAAGCCGAATTAGCACGTGTTTTGCACCAAGATAGGGCGCAAATCTTAGCCGATTATCGGGCTTTGCGCCAAAAAATGCAAACCGAAGAGGTTTCCTTGCGTACTGCACACTATATTTCAACTTTTTTGAAAGAAAGCGATAAGAAAAGTTGATTTCTAAAAAAAAATCTATTTTTGCACCCTTAGCACCTTGCGCTGCTTTTTCCTACCCCTGCAAGGCTCTGCCAATGTGTCATTTCCCTTTCTAAAAGCCTATCTTTTTGTAGGGTAGTGCGTAGGATAGGGCAGCCCGCTGCATTTTATTTTCTCACCTTTTGAACCTTGTTGTGATGCCTAAAAATTTGGTAATTGTAGAATCGCCTGCTAAAGCTAAAACGATTGAAAACTACTTAGGGAAAGATTTTGTCGTCAAATCCAGTTACGGACACGTGCGGGATTTGCCCAAGCACAATCAGGCTATCGATATTCAGAATAATTTTGAGCCTACCTACGAAATTTCAGAAGACAAACAACAGGTAATAAAAGAATTGCGACGCATTGCCGAAGATGCCGAAACAATATGGCTTGCCACTGACGACGACCGCGAGGGTGAAGCCATCTCTTGGCATTTGAAAGAAGCCTTAGAATTGGATACGCGCAAAGTCAAGCGCATTGTTTTTCGTGAAATTACCAAAACGGCAATCTTGCAAGCCATTCAGAAGCCGCGTAGCATCGACGACCACTTGGTAGAAGCACAGCAGGCACGCCGCATCTTGGATAGAATTGTGGGATTCGAGCTTTCGCCTGTGCTTTGGAAAAAGGTGAAATTTGGGCTTTCGGCAGGGCGCGTGCAGTCGGCAGCGGTGCGCGTAGTGGTAGAGCGCGAAATGGAGATAGAAAAGTTCGATTCGGAAGCCTATTTCCGTTTGCAGGCAGAATTTGAAGCCGAAAAGCGAAGCCTACAAGCCGAATTAAGTCGCCGCTTGGAAAACGAAGGGCAGGCGCAGGGCTTCCTACAAGGCTGCAAATCGGCAATTTTTAGGGTAGAAAATTTGGAAAAGAAAGCCGTCAAGAAATCGCCTACGCCGCCTTTTACTACTTCTACTTTGCAGCAGGAAGCAAGCCGCAAACTTGGCTATTCCGTTGGGCAGACCATGTCTTTGGCGCAAAGATTATACGAGGCAGGACACATTTCTTATATGCGTACCGATTCGGTTTCGCTTTCAAAAGAAGCACGCAACAATGCCGCCGCCGCCATCGAGCAGAGCTACGGCGCAAAATACGTACATTCCCGCCAATACACGACCAAATCTTCTTCGGCACAAGAAGCGCACGAGGCAATTCGTCCTACCAACTTTGCCGCCAGAGAAGTAGGCGCAGACGCACAACAAAAACGCTTGTATGATTTGATTTGGAAGCGTGCCATTGCCTCCCAAATGGCTGATGCCGACATCGAGCGCACTATCGTTACGATAAGTATTGAAAAGGACAAAGAAATCGCGAAAACGGCGAGCCTGCCTTTGCCTGCTGATAAATTTAAAGCCACAGGCGAAGTGATACTTTTCGATGGTTTTCTAAGGGTTTATTTAGAATCTACCGACGAGGAAGAAGATGACGAGGCGAAAAATGTCATTCCACCGCTGCAAATTGGGCAAGTGCTGGATTTGAATTTTATGAAAGCCACCGAGAGCTTTACGCGCCCTAAGCCACGTTATACCGAAGCTGCCTTAGTCAAAGCCTTAGAGGAATTGGGTATCGGACGACCTTCCACTTACGCGCCTACCATTTCTACTATCTTGAAAAGGGAGTATGTCGTCAAAGAATCGCGCGAAGGCAAGAAAAGACCCTACAAAGAGCTAACTTTGAAAGAAAATCAAATCAAGACCCAAGTAAAGACCGAAATGACGGGAGCAGAGAAAAACAAACTCTTTCCTACCGATTTGGGCATTATGGTCAATACTTTCCTAACGCAGCATTTTTCAAATATCATCGACCTTTCCTTTACTGCCCAAGTAGAAGAACAGTTCGACCACATTGCAGAGGGCAAGCTCAAATGGCGCGATATGCTCCGCTTTTTCTACCAAGATTTTCACCCACAGGTGCAGAAGGTAGAAGAAAATGCAGATTTTGCCTCTGCCGCCAATTCCCGAAATTTGGGGACAGACCCTAAAACAGGGCGTAGCGTCATTGCACGCATGGGGCGTTATGGGGCGTTGGTAGAATTGAAGTCGGAAGAGGAGGACGAAAAATCGCAGTTTGCCTCCCTTAAAAAAGGGCAGTATCTCAATTCTATCACCTTAGAAGAAGCCTTAGAACTATTCAAACTGCCGCGCACAGTGGGCGAGTATGAAGGCAAGGAAATGGTCGCTGCCGTAGGGCGTTTCGGTCCTTATATCCGCCACGATAGCAAATTTTATTCTATTCCAAAAGAAAAAGACCCCTTAGCAATTAGCCAAGAGGAAGGCATCGAAATTATCGAAGCCAAAAGAAAAGCCGATGCGCAGAAAAATATTTTAGACTTTCCCGAAAACCCTGATGTCAAGGTTTTGAATGGGCGTTATGGTCCTTATATTGCGTATCAGGGGCAAAATATCAAAATTCCCAAAGACAAAGTGCCGAGCGAACTCACTTTGGCGGAGTGTTTGGAGCTAATAGAAAAAAGCCCCAAAAAGCCCACAAAGGCGATTGCCAAGCCTACAAAAGTTGCTACCAAAGCCACAAAAGCCACAGACGCAAAAGCTAAAAAAGCACCTGCCAAGCGCGTTTCTAAAAAGGCGGCTACCGAGCCAAAAACTGTCGCTAAAAAGGCAACGGTCAAAAAAACAACCGCTAAGGCAAAGACCGAAAAAAAGAAATAGCTTTTTGGGAAAAAAATTAGGGGAAATTTAGCACAATTTTCCGCTGCTTTAATAATTAATCGCAATTTAGAACCAAACCTAACAGTTTTCAAAAATCTGTTAGGTTTATTTATACCCTATTCTTTCGCAAAGCGATAATCGTCTTCGGTGAAGGTGTAGGTGAAAAGATAACTTACCGTTTGCTTAGAGGCTTTTTTTACTACCATTTCGAAATTCTTTTGATTGGGAATATTTCGCTCATGGTTATAGCCATAAAATTTTGTAGGCGTATTAGCAGGCAGAATAGAGTCGTAATAGTGTGTTACGCGGTAGCGGTGGTTAAAAATAACCACTAAGGAATCGCTGCGACGAGGCCACACGCCATATTTATGACCACTAAAATATTCTTTTGTAACATCTGGGGGCGATAATTTGCCTGTTCCAGCAAAAACCTCACGTGCATACAACAACTTTTCAGTAGGTTGAATTTGTACCGAATCGACAATCTGCCCCTCTTCAAAAAATTGAATAGAAACAATAGTTGAGGTTTGGTTTTCAATTTCTGCCACATTTTCTTCTGTCCAACCTGCTTGGCAAGCGGAAAAAAGAAGCGTAATAAAAAACACTGATAATATTTTAAATTTCATAAACAAAAGCAGAAAATTAGTAGAAAGATAAAAGAAGGTCAATTTGCGCATCAGTAACGCCAGCGGGTTTGTGTTGCTTCGAAAAAGTAGCGAAAAACTTTCGCCCTTCGCTACTTTTTTCAATCCTATTCCTTCGCAAAGCGATAGTCTTCTTCGGTGAAGGTGTAAGTGAAAATATAATTGACAGTTTGACGGGATTTTTCTTTTACTTCCAACTCAAAATTATCGTGATTCGTAAAATTGCGTTTGTCTTCGTAATAGAAAAACTTAGCAGACTTTTCCGTTGGCGGAATCGTATCCCAGTAGTGCGTAACGCTATGCAGACCATCAAAAACAACAACGACCGAATCGCGAACAAAGTAACGACTATAACCGAAATCAGGTCTTATAGTTGCATTACTCGGCTTTGTTTTTGAATCAATAATCGCATCTGTAAAGTATAGAAAATCCTTTTGAGCAGGGATATGCAGCGAATCGGTGAGAACTCCCTTATCAAAAAAATAAACCGAAATAGGAACAGATGATTTGTTTTCGAGAACAGCTTTTACGCCATGTAACCACTCCGCATTACAAGAAAATAAGAATAACAAACACAGTATTGCCCACAGTTTTTTTACTTGCATGGCTGTTTTTTTTAGAGGTTAGTAAAAAGATAAAAGAAGGTCAATTTGCGCATCAGTAACGTTGTGTTGCTTCGAAAAAGTAGCGAAAAACTTTCGCCCTTCGCTACTTTTTCAATCCTATTCCTTCGCAAAGCGATAGTCTTCTTCGGTGAAGGTGTAGGTGAAAATGTAATCGACCGTTTGGCGAGATTTTTCTTTTACTTCCAACTCAAAATTATCGTGATTGGTAAAATTGCGATTGTCTTGGTAATAGAAAAACTTAGCAGGTTTTTCCGCTGGCGGAATCGTGTCCCAATAGTGCGTAACACGATAAAGACCATCAAAAACAACCACAACCGAATCACGAACAAAATAACGATTGTTGTAGAAATCGGGTCTTATGCTTACGTCTTCTACTTCGAGTTTGCCTCCAAGAATGGCATTTTCTGCGTATGTAAAAGTTTGGCTTGGTGAAATTAGTATAGAGTCTGACGTTCTACCTCCATCAAAGAAATAAATTTTGATAGGAACAGAACTTTCGTTCTCTACGATAGCCTTAACGCCATGCACCCAGGTTGCGTTGCAGGCGGATAACATCAATAGCAAATAAGTTATCCAAAATAATAAGTTCAGTTTCATTTATTTAAATTTATAAATTAGTAGAAAGATAGTAGAAGGTCAATTTGCGCATCAGTAACGCCAGCGGGTTTGTGTTGCTTTAGCTTTTGGCTAAGGCTGGAAAGTCCGTAGCTATGTTTCAAAATATTTGCCTCAATACCTGCAAGCGTATAGCCTGAAACTTGGTCATTGACAAAACCAAAACGACGACCAGTATATTCTCTATTTAGTTCATTGTGACTATCTACTAAATTAATAAAAAGAGTAGTATAGTCAGCACTAACATCATTAAAACTTAGTCGCCAATACTGATAGCCATGTTCTCTTGGCATGTTAGTTGGCAGCGGATGGTTATAGTTCCACTCCCCATAGTTTGAAACACCACGTGCTTGATATTCTCTTTTAGTAAGCCACCATTCCACAGCTAAAGCCCAGCTTTCTTGTATTTGGGTAGATACTTGGCTAAACTGAATTACGCCTGCGTTCATACGAATTACATGGCTTACATGGGCGGTTTCGTGAATAGTTGTCCCAAAAACATCATCAGAGAGCATTTCAACATTGCCCGATTCATTGTTTTTATACCGTGCAATTTTCACAACATTGGTTACAGGCGAGCTGATTCCCTGCCAAGTTTCTTTGGCATCAACCGCTACATAGCCCGTTTGTGTGCCAAATGGTCTATAAGGTCGTTGCAAGCCATCGATAGGGCGGTAATGATACATGTAGGCTGCTCGCAATATATGCCCTGCAAATCTATTGTATCCGCTTGCTATGGTATGATTCCAGTCGGCATCTTGTTTGGGACCGTTTATCCAAACCAAAGCACCTAATACAGTTGCCTTACGAATATGGAAGTGCTGATGTTCCATGTGCAAAGAGTAGTTACAACGCCTATTAAAGGTCTTGCTCATGCGGTAGTTGCCAGCAAAGTCTGTCGTTGCTTTGTAGGTAGTAAACCATCGGTTTGCTCTTATTTCAGCACCTTGTAAGCCTATGTTCATTTGCAGGCGTGTGTCATATATCAGAATCCTACCGCCAGGTCGGTAAGGCGTAACTAAGGGTTCGTCTATATCAACCTCTATCGGTGTTCCATTTCCGCCTCCTGTGCCTGTTTGTGCATACGCCTGATTAAGCAACATATCTACATAGGCTTGGTTGAGTTCTAAAAGTCTTTCGTCTTCTTCGGGGATATAAAGTTTGGCTAAAACTTCATACTCACAAGTTACTTCCAACTTATTTTCCTTCCTTACTGACGCATATTGGTAAGTCGGTACGTCTTGTGGTAAAGTAGGGTCGTGATAGAAACTTCCTCGCTCCAAGACTTCATAGTCCAAAGGGTAGCTATAAAGAGTTAAGTCGTTGTTTGCCAAAAGCGCACTGTATTCCTCTTCGTTTTTGGGTTTAAACTTGATGTAATAGTGGCTTTCCTCGAGGTTTTCTGCTTCTAAAAGCGTATAACCTCTTCTTCCAAGTACGGCTACGGCTGCTTTCATGTTTTCCACCGTATAAGGGTTTTCCAACTTTCTACCCAATACTAAGGGCAGTGTTTCGTCTGCTTCGCCTTCTGCGTATTGTGAAGCTGTTCTTTCGCTTTTTTCGAGTTCTACTTCCTCTTCGAGCTTCTCACAAGCCGAAAAAAGAATCATAAAACCCAATAAAAGCCCTATCCGAAAATAGCTTTTTTTCCTATTTTCAAGTGTTTTCTTTTTAATTAGCATAGCGTTTATATGTAGGTACAATTAAAAAACAAACTTACATGCGTAAGCGGCTGCAAAGGTAAGGATAGTTTTTTATTGCACAAGAGCAAAATCTATTTTTAACATATTTTAGTGCTTGAAAACACAATTTTATAGGCTTTTCCTGTATAGCTATGCCTATAAAAACTATCTTTCTATCAGAAAAGGCAATTCAAGCCGCTTATCTTGCTTTTTTCTATGAAAAAAAACATAACTTTCCAAACTTTCACATTAAAAAACTTACATGGCTATCTATCACAAAAAAGAACCCTAACCCTTTTTATGAAAGGTTAGGGCGCGTAAGGTTAGCGAAATGAAGAAGAAAAAGAGCTAAAAATAGCCAGAAAGTAGAAATAAAGTAGTTAAACCTCTTTTTCTGGTGTGTCTGGGGTTTTGGATTCAATCGGCGTTGTAATCATGGCACGCACCAAATCTAAGATAAGAAAGACCTCGTCCTCGAAAGTAGAACGGATGTCCAGCGTTGGCTCCTGCCCCCCGATATTGCGCATCTTGCCTACCAAGTTGTGCTTGCGCGGTTCGCTGCCTAAAAAGACCCAGATGCCATATCCTGCCACGCCTTTTTCGCCTTGCTCATTTTCTTTTACGTCGCTTTGTGTCAAGACTAAAAACGCCTCGCCGTCGATTTCTATATGGGTTAGATTTTTCTCACTTTTTTGTGTAGAAGCGGGATTTTGTCCTTTGACCTGAATTTTCTTATCAGCAAATTTTATCCCATGGCGCGAATTGAAGGTGATTTTTTGCATTACGTCGTGTCATTTTTTTTGTATAAACACAAAGTTAGGGAAAAGACGCGGTTTAGACTACTTTTTTTGTAGCGACGGCTTAAAAAGTATGATTTGACATCAAAAGCTGCGCTCTCTGCGATTTGAGGCGTGAGTAAATTGGCTCAAAAAGCGTATTTTTGCAGCACCTTCTTGTAGCACAAACCTTCTTTTTATGACTACTTCTCGTTCCGCATTTCATTGGCTTTGGAAAGGGGCGGCAATCGCCATTATTTTCTACACAATTATTGGCGGCTTGCTTATTGAAGTGCCACGCCTCAATATTTTGAATGAAACTATCCGCAATTTGTTTTTTCATGTCCCCATGTGGTTTGGCATGCTGCTCATGCTGCTGGCTTCGCTTATTTTTTCAATCCGCTACCTACGCAAGGGCAGATGGCAAGACGACCTCTGGGCAGTAGAACTCGCCAATGCAGGGGTGCTTTTCGGCATCTTGGGCATTACCACAGGCATGTGGTGGGCAAAATTCACTTGGGGAGCATTTTGGAATAGCGACCCCAAACAGAACGCCTCGGCGATTGCGCTTCTTATCTATTTGGGCTATTTGCTACTGCGCAATTCCTTTACAGACGCACAAAAAAGAGGCAGAATTAGTGCCGTCTTCAATATTTTTGCCTTTGCGATGTACATTCCCCTGATTTTTATTTTGCCACGCCTAACCGATTCTTTGCACCCTGGCGCAGAGGGAAACCCTGCTTTTAGTGCCTATGATTACGATAATGATTTGAAAAAAATATTTTATATCGCTATTATCGGCTGGACAATGCTCGGTGTTTGGCTGGTAGAATTGAGAGTACGCTACAAAAAAATTCGCTATCAATGGGAAGAAAAGCAAGATTTTTAGCAGTTTCCAAATTGCGATACCTGCCTTTTCTAATCTTAAAAAAATAGCAAACTAAGAACAAAGTAGGGACAAGGCATTGCCCTGTCCCTCATACGGATATTGCTTAGAGCGTCAAAGCCCTGCGCTTTATCAGGCTTCACTTTGCATTGTTTCCAAGATGCTGCGAATAGAATCGTCTATCGCGACGGCGCGTTGGGTCTTCAAATCTACAAACACAAAGGTTACTTCGGCTTCGGTTGCTACTTTTTCTGTGCCTTTGAGTACAATTTTTTGGGTAAAAGTGCAGCTCTTTGTGCCGATTTCTTTCAAGAAAGTCTGCACTTCTAAAACGTCCCCTAATTGGGCAGGATAGCGGTAGCTGATATTGATATTGACAATCACAAAAGCCAACCCCTTGCTTACGTGCAGTTTCTGAACGGCTTGGTTGCCATCAAAATATGCCCATCGCGCCTCTTCCATAAATTCGAGATAGCGGGCATTATTGACGTGCTGATACACGTCTAAATGGTAGCCGCGCACGATAATATCGATGCGGTCTTTGTTCTGATTGGGGTTCTGATTGTGAGAAGATTCGTTCATCTGACTTTTTTTTAATAGATTTTGGATAAAGACTTAAAACGAACAGTTTTTAAGAGCCATTCGCTTTGTTTTTTTTAATAATTTAATAAGAGGAACAAGGTTTTTGCCTTTCGAGTGTTTTTATTGCGCCTTTTCTTTCCATCGAAACGTTTTGAGCAGGTGCATCATATCGTTTTGTGTGTATTTGAGGATAGGAGCTAAGGAATCGTTATCGCGTGAGGAGGGTACGTAGAGGGCGGCGCGGAAAAAGTGTTGGGTAGAATCGGAAATCCAATAGTTGAAGACAGTGGGGACTTCGCCTTCGGAGAAGGTGAAAAAGACGGTATTTCCACCTGCAAGGGTATCTACTTTTTGGTCTATGGCTGTGGCGCGTGCCGTAATGAGCGGGTTAAAAGTCATTTTGTAGGCATCATTGACGTATTCTTTGAAGCGTTGTGGGTTGTTTTCTATGGTATGAAAGGAAATATGAATACTCGAAATGGTGATGGAATCGTAGTCAATTTCTATCCAATAGGGCTGTGCGTGACTGGTCTTGTAGGGTTTGATTTTGGCATATTGCGAATATTCGAATTGGTAGGGATAGTCGCCTTCCAAGAGTTGATATTCTGGTTTGGGTAGTTCTATCCGATGGAAACCAATCGGTTTGGGCAAATAAACCGCTTCCTGCTCTCCACAAGCACTAAGGGCGAGCGAAAGTAGGCAGAGGGCAAAAAGAAGCCGTTTGTTTATGTTTTTTAGCATATCAATTTTTGTATCAGAATGAGGATAAAAGGGCAAAACTTGCGCTTTCTTATCTAACGCATTTTCCGACAAGACCTTACAAAAATACAAGTTTTGCACATAAAAAAGCCTTTTTAGGGCATATTTGGCTGCTAAGGCATTGAATAAAAGTAGCTTTGGAAAAGATTTTGTATATTTAAGCCCAAAAATAGCGTTATAGCCTTACATTCCGACTTGTTTTCAAATACGCTAACAAAATTATACAAGATGAAACCATATCGTTTTTCTCCTCATTTTTGGCTACCTTTTCCCAAGAAGCAGACCTTGATGCTACTTTCTCTTTGGGCTTTCGTAGGGGGCGCACTCCTTCTGACCATCTCCCCAAGCAAGGCTCAAAATCCACTTTGGCAGATAGAAGAAAAGGAAGATAGAAATATCAACGGCAAAATTTTTTCTTTTGGCAAGGTCAATCAGCTCAAAGCCATCTTGCCCGAAGAAACCGACATGATTTCCGAATTGGCAAAGGCGGCAGGCATCGAGGTTGTGGATTTTTTAAAGTACAATGACCTCAATGTGTCGGCTACCGTAGAAAGTGGGCAGGTCTATTATTTAGAGCCTAAACACAAGATTGCCTTAGTGAGCATGCACGTATTGAGCGAAGGCGAAGACTTTTGGCAGGTCAGTCAGCGTTACGGACTCGAACTCAAACGCCTCTACCACTACAATCGCTTAGAAGAAAATACCAAGCCCGAAGTGGGGCGTGTGCTTTGGCTGCAATCGCGCCGCCCCAAAAATGTACCCGTAGAGATTCGCACCGTAGAAGCTACACGCGGTATCGTTGTCAGTAGAATTGAGGGAGAAACCGCTACCCTGAATAAAATCGTGAACGACACCACCAAAAAGCCCAATTTAGCCCAAGAAGACCCCGAACTTAAACAGCAGTGGGAGGAAAATCTTAGAGAAGAAGGCTTCATTGATGCAAAACCCGAAGAGGCTACCGAACAAAAATTGGATACCCTTGCTCAAAAAGTGGCACAGAACACGACAGCCCCCCAAAAGGAAAACCCCACAGAGCAGCCTTTCAAAAACCAAGAAGAGCCACAAAAAAATACAGCCACAACCCTTGCGCCTGAAAAGCAAGCCACTACACAGCTCGAAACCCGAAATGGCGACCTCTACTACACTACCCAGCAGGAAGCAGAGCGGCTCGATAGTATCGCCAATCGCTACAAGGTTTATGTGGCAGACCTACGTTTTTGGAACAATTTAGACATTGCTACCAAAACTTTTCCCAAAGGCACGAAGCTAATTGTAGGAAAAACTTCACAGAAAGTGGCGCAAAATACGCAAACTACCACCAAACTTTCTACGCCACAGCGACTAAATGACTCCCTTTATTTGCCCGTACCCGATACAAAGGTGCAAAATGTAGCCTCGCCTGCGCATTTTGTCAATCCCGACGTGCAGTATCACTATGTAAAAAAAGGCGAAACGATTTGGCAAATCGCCAAACTATATGGCATAGAACACAAAAAGCTAATCGAATGGAATCAGTTGGGAACAGGGGACGACATCGCCATCGACCAGCAAATTGTCTTAAAGGAGTATTTGGCTTTACCCAAAAAGGAAGCGACGGCGCAAACTTTTGTAGAAAATACGCGCGGCTTGGGAACAAGCGAAAATACGACCACCACCGCTACACAGAACAACAACCAAAATACGGCTCAAAATACGACCCAAAATACGGCAACAAATCCTTCCAAACCTACGCGCGAGGAAATTCTCAAAATCGGGGGCGACCCTGATAAGGCAGGAACAAAAGGGTATGATATGTACGGTTTTCAAGTGGCGATGGCAGAGCCTGAAAAGCCCCTTTTAAAGGCAGATACCGCACAAATTTTGCTGCACGTAGTAGGTGAGAAAGAAACCCTTTGGACTATCGCAAAGGAATTTGGCGTTTCTTCGGGCGATTTAATGCGTTGGAACAAATTGCAGGACAACGGCATTTTGCATCAGGGTACAAAACTTATCGTGCGCGGCGGCGATGCCCTTCCTGCCCAACTTTTAGAAAAGCACAAACAAGAGCAAACACAAGACCTGCTGCAAAATATTCCTGCCCCCAATTCGAAGGGCGAAGGCTTGCATGTGGTTCAGAAAGGCGAAACTATCTATCATGTAGCCAAACGCTACAACCTAATGCCCGACCAAATCATCACTTGGAACGCCCTTGCCAAAGACGTAATTGATTTGAAGGCAGGCGAAACGCTTATCGTATCGCAGCCGCAGCCTATCAAAAACAATCCGACCCAAGAAAAGAATCAGGAAAAGCAAACCGCCACCGATTCTACCAAAACCACCACTTCGCCCGATACTGCCCTTGCCTCGAATCAGGAGTTAGCCGCTAAAAACGAAGTTTGGGTCTATCACACCGTTTCTTCGGGCGATACGCTCAATAAAATCGCAAACCTTTATGGGGTGAGCAAAGACCAGATTCGCCAATGGAACGAAATGAAAGACGACATAGTGCGCTTAAATGCGCGTCTAATTGTGGGCAAAAAATAGAGTAGCCTTAAAAGCGAAGGCAATGCGTCTTCGCTTTTTTCTTTTTATGATTTTCCAGATTAAGATTTTTTCAAAACATGACCGCTTTCCAAATTCGAAAACCTTTCAAACCCTTTACAATTTCGTCTGCATTTGTTTGGCTCTTATTTTGGGGTCTTTTTTGGGTAGAAAAGGCAGAGGCACAAAGCCCCCTTGTACGCAATTTTGAGCAAATTCAGTATCAGGGAACGCTCAACGGCAATCTGCCAATCGTTATGAATCTTACCTTTACAGAACAAACCGCTTCGGGGCATTATTTCTACACCAAATACCAAATTCCGATAACTTTGGAAGGCGCAAAACAAGCCAATGGCACTTGGAAAATAGAGGAGAAAGACAAATCCTACAACACAACCGCCTTTTTTGAGGGTAAAAAGGTAGGCGATAAGTTTTCAGGCAGTTGGAGAAATGCCGCAGGTACGAAAAAATTTGCCTTCGCACTGACCCAAATAAAAGAAGGCATTGTAGGCTTCGAAGGCTACCGAATCAAGGACGAAAAGCAGGACAGCAAAGGCGGTATCTCCTCCCTTGCCATCGAGGTTTTGTATCCGACCAGCATACCTACCGATTTGCCCACTACCTTGCTGCAAAAACTGCAAGATAGCGTCATTGTAGGACAGTTGGGGGCAGAATTTTTGGGAAAAGACAACGTCGCAGCAAAATTAAAACGCCTGCACAAAGGCTATTTCGAGGGCAACACCCAAGACGACGACCTCGATTTTGCACTCAACTACACAGACGAGCGCAGCATGAGCGTCATCTTTAATCAGTCCCATATCCTAACTCTGGACTATTCGGGATATAGCTATGCAGGGGGCGCACATGGCACGTATGGCACGCTCTACCAAATTTGGGATTTAAAGAAAGGGAAAATCTTACACGCCAAAGATATTTTTGTAGCTCCACAAAATCCTGCCCTTCGACAGCTCTTAGTGCGTCAGTTGAGAAAAGATTTAGCCCTCCCAAAAGAACAAAGTTTGGGCGATTACGGTTTCTTTTTGGATAAAGATGCTGATTTACCGCTGCCTGACAATATGGCAGCCACAGGAACGGGCATACTTTTTCTATATGGCTTGTATGAAATTGCGCCTTATGTCATGGGTACGACTGAAATTTTCATTTCCTATGCGGAATTAAAGCCTTTTATGCGGAACGATTGCGCCTTATGGCTACTTGCCAATCAATAACCTTTCTCCTATACGCTCACAAGTCTTTTATCGCTCTTTCGCATTTGTATAAAAAATCGTACTTTTGAGAACCCCAACCCAACGCAAGCCCTCGAAATTGCGTTTTGAAAACTAATCTCTTTTCCTCTTGCTCTAAAACCTTGTCGTCATGAGAAGTTTTGTTGATGATTTAAAATATGAATGGAATAAGCCTAATAATACGGTTATTCGCATTATCCTTATCAATGTCATTGTGTTCATTGTGGTATCCTTAGTGGGGCTATTTGGGCGTTTTGGTACTTTTATGATGGAAGTCCAGAACCTGACTAACTACTTAGTCGTCTTGCGCCCTAATGCTTTCGATGCCCTGATGACCCCTTGGACGCTACTCACCTACGGCTTTACCCACAAAGGCTTTCTACATATCTTGATGAATATGTTGATGCTTTATTGGTTTGGCAAATTTGTAGGCGATTATATCGGCAGTCAAAGGCTTTTAGGGCTTTATCTTTGGGGCGTAATTGCAGGCGGTTTGCTTTATCTTCTTGCCTACAATACCGTCTTTGTTGGGTATCAAAACTATACCACAGGGCTAATTGGGGCTTCGGCGGGCGTGTATGCTATCTTGGTAGGGGGGGCTACGTTGCTTCCCGAAATGCGTGTGCATCTTTTGCTTATTGGGGCAGTCAAGCTCAAATATGTGGCAGCCGTTTCGGTCTTTCTCTCTATTTTAGCCATCGGCTTAGAAAATACAGGTGGCAATTTGGCGCACCTTGGAGGGGCTTTGATGGGCTTTGTCTTCATCAAACAGTTCCAAAAGGGACGAGATTGGAGCGTTATTTTCGTCAAAATTGGCAACTTTTTTTCCAACCTTTTCAAAAGACGCAGACCCAAGATGCGTGCCAAAAGCTATGCCCATCATAGCAGTCAAAGTCAAAGCCAAAAAAATTCGCCTTCTGCCGTTGTGCCTAATCAAGAAATTATAGACCGCATCTTAGACAAAATTTCAGAGTCGGGTTATGAAAGCCTAACACAAGAAGAAAAGCAAGTGCTTTTTAGGGCAAGTCAAAAGTAGGGACAAGGCATTGCCTTGTCCGCATAACAAAATTGAAATAAAAAAGGATTTTCAGACCCAAAAATAGGGGTCAGTCCAAACTTTATTTCGTGTCAAATTTGACAAAACAAGGCTTTTTGCAGAACCTAATATGGCTATGCGTTGTGCGATTAAAACGCCTAAAAAAAGGAACAAGGGTATAACTTGTTCCTTTTTTTGTATCGAGGTCTGATGTATTTTGTGCTATTTTCTAAACTGCAAA
This sequence comes from Hugenholtzia roseola DSM 9546, assembly GCF_000422585.1. Taxonomy (NCBI): domain Bacteria; kingdom Pseudomonadati; phylum Bacteroidota; class Cytophagia; order Cytophagales; family Bernardetiaceae; genus Hugenholtzia; species Hugenholtzia roseola. The sequence continues at coordinate 161,442 of NZ_KE383882.1, read as the reverse complement.
ACTTTCGCCACAGCCACAGGTGCGCGAGGCGTTTGGGTTGATGAATTGAAAGCCTTTTCCATTTAAGCCGTCGCTAAATTCGAGCGTCGTGCCGATAAGATAGAGCAGACTTTTTTTATCTACCAAAATCTTAACACCTTGGTCTTCAAAGACTTCGTCGGAAGCTAAAATTTGGTCGTCGAAGCTCAAATCATACATCAATCCCGAACAGCCACCACCTTTTACCGCTACGCGGACATGATGTTGTAGGGAGTGTCCCTCTTGGTTGCGAAGTTCCTGCAACTTATCAAGGGCTTTATTTGAAATGCTAATCATAGTAGAATCTTATTTGGGGTTTTAAAACAAAGATTCGCCTTTCCAAACACGACGCTAAGGCGGTTAGGAGATAGGATTCAAGACGATACTATAGACCGTTAGAGAATTTACCTCTCTGCCAAAGTAGAGTTTGTCTAAGGCTTCATACATATTACGAGCGCGAAAGTAAGAAGTTTGCAAACCTGCCGATTTTGCGCCTTCCTCTCGGCTTGCCCATTGGATTGTGTAGGAATTGTCTTTTTCTTTGTAATCTCTCACATAGGAGAGCATTTTTTGGAGGGCATCTAATTTATCTGTCCCTACTTCGGAATGAAAGAGAAAGGATTGGTTATGGCGCGGATTGACCGTAATCAGATTAAGGCGTGTATTTCCGCCTTCGGTTATAAAATCGAAGATAAGCTGGGCATCAGAAAGTCCTAAATGGTCGTGAATGGCTTTTTGAAGGCGTGCATTTGCTACGTGAATATCGGTATAACTCATAAATAAGCAAGGGAAAAAGAGAAAGCGGAGAGGGTTAATAAGATATGTCTAACACAAAGATACAAACCCTTGTTTGTAAAAGTAGTGCCTTAGACAAGAAAAAACGAAAAAATCGTAGCAGGAGCAAATGTCCTACTACGATTTAGACCTTACGGTCGATGTTTTTCTCGCAAGCGCGGTTTAAAGGCTTATTTTACTACTTTAAACTCTACACGACGGTTGATAGCCATGTTTGCTTGGTTTTGCTTGCCATCAATTTCGTTAGGTACAGTAGGACGACCTTCGCCGTAACCTTCAGACTCTAAACGGCTTGCAGGGATACCTTTTCCGATAAGGTAGTCCATGGCAGACTTCGCACGATTTTGAGAGAGGCGCAAGTTGTATGCGTCGCCACCGCGGAAGTCGGTGTGTGCTTCGATACGGATACGCAACTTAGGATAGTCGGTTAAGAACTTATAGACTTTTTCAAGTTCTTCTTTTGCTTTGGCGTTCAAATCCCAACGTGCAGTAGCGAAGTTGATGTTGTCGAAAGCGATAGCAGTTTCGTCCAGCATGCGGATATACTTGGTAACTTTGTCGCCGTAGTTTGCTTTTGTCAAGTCCAAAGTGTCCATTTCGTCGAAATAACCGCTTGCTTTTGCAGTAAGGTCATAGACAACTTTAGGCTCTAAACGGGCTTGGTATTCGCCTGTACCTTTTTTCTCTACGTTGCCGATGCTGGTGTTGTCTGCACTTTGAACCGTAAGTTGTGCATCAACAGGCTCTTCTGTAAGCAGGTCGACAATCTTGACAACTACATCTACTCCCTTAGGAATCAAACGAACACGCTTACAGATGTTAGTCAAAGACTCTTGTGAGGTGAAGTCCCACTCAAATTCGTAAGGCAAGTAATCAGGGTGATTGATAGTAACCTTGTACTTGTTGCCTTCGGTAATCATGGTTTCAAACTCACCTGTTTCAGGGTCGTTATTTTTTTCGTAACCCAAGTTAGGGCGCGTCAAGTTTTCAAATTTGAGCGTTACGGCTACGGGGTCGCCAGTTACAGAGTCTTCTACGTTTCCACAGGCACGCATTACTTTCTTAGGTGCGAAAGCAGGAGGTACGAGCGTCCAGAAAACTTCGTGTGAAGCGTTCATGTCTGCATTGAAGTACATAACGGCGTTAGGAGCGTCGTTAGGGCAGATAGAAACGAAACCTTCGGCAGAAAGGTGGTTTGCAAAGTCGGCAGCCATTGGCTCGTCCCAAGCAGCACCGCCTTCTTGTAGGCGCGTCATGAAGAGGTCGAAATCGCGTGCGTCAGCGCGGATACCTTTTACGGCAGCTTGTCTTTTAGCACCTGTCTTCAAAGAAGAATAGTAAGCGGTTTCGTTGTCAGCCATTACGCGGAAAGCCATGCTGCAATCGTCGGTGAAAGGCGAAGTAATTTCAGTAGGTGCGCCCCAAGAGCCATCTACGTTGCGCTTAGAAACGAAAAATTGGTAGCAATTTTTGCCTTTCGCGCCTTTTTTGTCGTCTTCAGTTTCAGTAGCGGCAGCCTCCTCTTGTCCTTCTTCACTGCTTGCTTTTTTGCGTGAGAAGTAAAGGAACATACCGTCGGCAGAGATAGAAGGGAAGCTCTCGTGGTCGCCTGTGTTGATGGCATCGCCTACACTAACAGGCTCTCCAAATTCAGCCTCTACGCTTTCGCGTGTAGCCATGTAGATGTCCATGCCACCTTTGGTGTCTTCTAATTCGCCACAGAAGAAGAGGGTTAGGTCGTCGTAGCTAATCCAAGGACCTGCCACGATTTTGCCGCCTGCTTTTTCGTTGATGGCTTTGATAGGCTCAGGGTCAAGCCACTTGCCATTCTTGTCCATTTTTGCTACATAGAGTTGGTAGCTATTCCAGCCTTTTCCTTCCTTGTTGGATTGGAAGTAGAGAGTTTTGCCGTCTTTGCTGATACTTGGCGCGTACTCATCATAGAGCAACGTGTTGATAGCAGGGCTGAGGCGGTGGCGTTCTGGGCTGACCCAGTTTTTGTACATATCGCCTTCCTTCTCTTCGTCGGGGCTGTTTTGCGCCTTTGCAGTACCTACTCCTAAGAAGCAGGCGAGCAGAAAGCTCAAGTAGAGATAAACTGTTCCCTTTCTCATCATAAAGGTTATTTTGATTAAATTTAGCAATTAGAGTTAAGTTGTTCCACAAGAATTCATGTAAAGGTAAAAAAATCCTTGTGTTTTCTCTACCTTTTGCCGATTTTTCTTGAAAAAAAATGTGTAAAGGTGAGATAGCACCATTTATTTGGCTGCATTTGCTTTCAAGGCATCAGCAAGGGTAAATCCAACACTCCCAATTGAAAAACAAAAAAAGCAAATTTTGGGGACTTGCTCAAACGTTTTTTTTGGGTTTAGTTAGTTTGCTGCAAATTTAAGGCAATTTGAGATAAAATATAAGGTTTCGACGTTTTTTTTTGCCCTCAAAAGGCAAAATTGCGATAAAATTTCTGTTATCGCAGACGAAAGCGAGCAGTTTGGGCAATCTACTTTTTTACTTCTGTTATTTTTAGCATCATAAAAAAGATAAAAAGCTCATTTTCGCTTCAAAGCGGCTGTTTTGCTGCGCCCTTCCAAGTTTGCGTGTTGTCAGATTTAGCCTTGTTGTGTTTTGGCGCGATTTTCTTTGAACGAAACTCGACAGGAGAGCAGGGTAATATCGTCGGCAAAACCATTGTTTCCCCGAAAGGAATTGAGATAGGAAAAGAGCTTTTCGTGCAACTTTTCTTGATTGAGGTGGTAGTAGCGCGTGATGTAGGTAATGAGCGATTCTTCGCCAAATTCCTGCCCGTCTTCGTTGGAGGTTTCGGTAAAGCCGTCGGTAAAACAAAAGAGTAAAAATTCGTCCATCTCTTCTAAGGTCGCCAAAGTTAGAAAGGGCAGGTCTTTGAAAATACCCAGAATGGTAGTTCCCTCTTGCAGGCTATGCACTTCGGTTTGGCTACGAAATAATAAGGGCGCGTTGTGTCCTGCATTGATGTAAGTGGCGGTATGGTTCTTTTTGTCATAGATAAAGAAAAAAGCGGTGATAAAATTTTCACCCCCCGAATTTTCTATAATCAGGCTATTGAGTTCAAGGACAATTTTTTTCAAATCATCAGTCTGACGCGCCAAAGTGCGCAAACCTGCCTGAAAGTTCGACATCAAAATAGCCGCAGGCACGCCCTTGCCCGATACATCTGCCACACAGACCAAAAAACGATTTTCGTCTATGCGGATATAGTCGTAATAGTCGCCTCCCAAATTGTGGTGTGGCTGATAGCTGGCTTGGATAGAAATTTGGTCGGTATGGGGCAAAGTCTTGGGTAGCAATAAAGTCTGTACCTCTTGTGCAATTTTGAGCTGTTGGTTGATGGCATCTTGCTCCTTTTGCTTACGTGCCAACTTTTTGTTTTCTACCGCCACGACGATAATATTGGTCAGTGCCTCGATATAGTCTAAACTTACGTTGAGTTCCTCTTGGTCTAAATGGTCGGTCAGGATTCTACCTATAAAAAGATACGCCAACACTTCTGTTTTGTGGCGCACAGGCAGTAAGTAAGAAAAATCGTTAAAAGGAAGGTCTAAATCCAACGCGGCACAGGCAATAGGCTCACGTACCGCCAATACGCTTTCAGGTAGTTCCGCCCCCTGATAATTAGCCTGCTGCTCTCCGCTTTGATGCCACGCACGCACTTTCCAAGTTTGGTCTTTTACAAATAAGACAAACTTCGAGATGCTCATATTCGAGCGCAGAGTTAGGTGGTAAAGGCGAAAGAGTGCCTCTTCGGGGGCATTGTTGTTGATAGAACGGATAGTTTCTATCAGCGCATTGCGTTCTAATTCGCGGCGGCGGAGTTTGAGGTTTGTTATCTCTTGAAGCATAAAAGCGCGGATTTTGGCACGTGATAGGAAGGCACAAAAGGGCTTATTTATTTGAAGGCAAAAGCGAGTAGGGTGTCCTTTGCCAAGACCAACGGCTGTAGGTTGTTTCGATAAGCAAGATACAATTTTTTTTCTAAAAAAAGCCCTTTGCTACGAAAAACTTTTTAAAAGGTTGCTTTGGGCGCGTAATTTTTTCCCTTTTTTTACAAATTTAAGCCGCTGCCGCTTCAAACCGAAAAAAAATGATACACGAGGTTTGGAATCTTGATAAAAATTTTGCAACTTAGACTTCACACCAAATTAAAGAACCCCTAATTTCATTATGTCAACTTTTACAAGTCCTACCACATTTTTGAGGGTTTCACTTTTTTTGTTTCTCCTTTGGGGTTTGAGTGCTATCGCTGTGCTTTCCGCCCAAGACCAACAAAATTCAAACCTATATCAATTTTCATTAGAAGATTTTTCAAATCCTACCCAAAGTCAAAAAAGCGTAACTGTGGCTTCGAATCTGCTGCAAAGTTCGGAAAAACAACCAGCTTCCGTAACCACAATTTCGCGCCAATGGCTGCACACTTCGGGCGCACGTACCCTTTCCGAAGCCCTGATGCTCTTTGTACCCGGTTTTTTTCTGGTAGAAGACCAAGATGATGTCATTGCTGGCTTTCGCGGATTAGCTCCCGACAACAATTCGAAGGTGCTGCTGCTCATCAACGGACAAAGCCTCAACACTGAATTTTTTTGGGGTCCTGCCGATGCCATTCTCAATTCCGCCAACTTCGACTACATCGAGCGCATTGAAGTCATCAGAGGGGCTGGTTCGGTTACTTTGGGGCAGGGTGCGCTTTTGGGCGTTATCAATATCATTACTCGACAGGGCAATGATTTAAACAACCAACAAAGTTTGGCGCAGGGCAGCATGAATATTGGCGTTGGGCAAAATACTTTCCTGCATGGCAGTGCTGATGTGCAGGTAAATACGCACGAGCTAAAAAGTTATTTCTATCTTTCCACAAACCGTTATGAAGGACAAACGCTTAGGCGCGAGGGCTGGACAGTTGCACAAAACAATCAAGGCTATGCAGGTGGGCAGGTCGCCGATATTGGCTTGCGCCTAAAAAGGGCGGAAAATGTTACAATGGTTGGGGTTTTGAGCTATAAAGATTTCACACTCAACGCTTTACATACCAATCAAACCCGCGATTTATACAATTTCTTTCGCGATAGAAATGTCTTCAATCAGAGTCTAACCGCCATTACAGGTTCGTATAGAAAAAACCTAACCGCACGCCTGCTGCTTCAAGCCGACCTTTCCTACCAAAAAGACCTATTTGCGCTCTATTCCGTCGTCGGTACTGCTATGGGCGGCACGCGCGAAGACCGTTTTGGAGGTAAAATTTTGCTTACCGCAAATGAATGGATTGCCAAAAACAAAATCGCGATAGGGGCAGAGGTCAAACGCTTTGAGATGGGAAAAGCCAATGCGCAAAACAATAACTTTATCGCCAACGTCATCGGCACTTTCGACCCTATCACCGCCAACGATTCCCTTACGATGGGCTTTCGTAAGGATATTCACCTGATAAGCCTCTTTGCAGAAAATCTGTACAGTCCCAACGATAAGCTCGACCTTTTTGCTGCCCTGCGTTACGACAATCACCCCTTTTGGGGCAACAACCTTTCGCCGCGTGTCGGTGCTATTTATAGCCCAAAAGAAAAATGGCAACTGCGCCTTTCCTATCAGGCTGGTTTTAGGGGAGCAGTGGGGCTGCATTACACAGGTGGCTACCGCTTAGATGGCTTCTTGCGTGCCGAAAACTACAATCGTGTGGAAACGGCTGCCATTGGCGGAGCAGGGCAAGATGGCTTGCAGATGGAGCGCAACATTCCTACCACTTTGCCCGAACGCATGCACAACATAGAAGCGGCTCTTTCTTATCAAATTTCGTCTTCTTTTCAGTTTAATACCGTACTCTTTTTCAACCGCATCTCAAACGTAATTGATGTAGGGGTCATTTATCGCGACCCTAATCAGATGCCACTAACCGCTATCGGAACAGATGTCGCAGGCGATTGGAATGGCTTTTGGTTTTTCAAAAATACACCAGGTGCCTTCAATCAGATAGGGGCAGAAAGCACCCTTTCTTACCAAAATAAGGCGCAAAATTTGAGCCTACGCCTCTCGCAGGCTTGGGTGCGCGTGTTGGGTGCTACACAGGCACAGCGCGAATTGGCACAGAACCAAAACAGTATGTATTTAGCTGCAAATGAAAGTGGAGAATTACATTTCAAAGCCTATCCCGAAAATATCATACGCGCTCACCTGCACTATAAGCCAATGAAAAAGTTGGGTTTTGCCCTTCATGCCCTCTGGTATAGCCGCTGGTACTCGCCCATAGGCAGTGTGTCGGAAGGTGGTCTATTGTTCAATGCAGGTTTGAATTGGGAAATCTCCACACGATTGACTTGGACGCTAAATGTTAAAAATCTGCTCAATATGCAATCGCTCTACCCAATGAATAGCAATGCAGGAGGTCCCGATGTTTCGCCCGGTACGCCTGCTTGGGAAGGCAGAACCTTATGGGCAAATCTAAGGCTTTTGTTCTAAATCCGATGAATGTTGGATTCTACAAAAAACTTGTGTTGTAAAATTTTTTTCAACCTAATTTCGGACAAGGCACTGCCTTGTCCCTACAAAGGGTATTTCGCACGAAGCTGGAGCTTCGTGCTACTATATGAGAGCTGAAAATTGTCGAGCCTATTTCTTTTATTTTGATTCTCTTGCTACAATTTGAGAATCTTCCTATGAATGATAGCATCGGGCAGGCGTATTTGTAGGTGATAAATACCTGCCGCCAAAAGTCCTAAGTCGAAAGTGTATTGTTTGCCCTTGACCAATTCTTTTGAGGTAAGTATAATTTCCTTGCCCGTTTGGTCTGTGAAGACAATGTAAGTTTCTTGCGCTTTTTCGCTATCGATATACACCTGCAAAATGTCGCGCGTAGGATTTGGGTAAATCAAGATGGCATACTTACCATCTTCCACAGCACTGATGATAGGCGTATCCAAGACGGTGATATGGCGCGAAAGCGTATCGGTGCAGCCGAGCAGGTCTTGTGTAATGAGGTCGATTTGATACTCGCCTGCGGCTTCATAGGTAAGGCGTGGATTTTCCTCTTGGCTCATTCTGCCATCGCCAAAGAACCAATACCAATTCAAAGCCCTTTCACTGCGATTTTCTAAGACTAAGGTATCTCTATAAAAGCGATTGATGGTATCGCGACTCATTTGAAAGTCGCTCTTAGGTTTGGAAAATTGAATACGTATCCTTTTGGCAGGACTTTCTATCATAGAGTCGATATTAGTTACGAAAAGGGTTTTTTCTTCGAAAATCCAACCCAAATCATAAAAACGCCCTTGGTGAATGGGAGTGCTGCTAAATTCGGAGTCATAGAAACGGAAATTTGTACCACCCTGCGGCGTTAGGCGAATAGAATCGCCCCTACAAATGGTTCTATCAGCCAATGTCGGCATGGGCGAGCGGCGAAAAGCCGTAACTACTTTTTCAGCTATCCCAACACAACCATCTACGTCGGTCATGGTCAGGCGGACGGTATAAATGCCTTGTGCAGCGTAGGTATGGGCAGGATTTCGCTCGGTGGCGGTATTGCCATCACCAAATTCCCAAAACCACTGACGCGCTAATTGGCTTTCGTCGCGAAATTGTAAGGGACGGTTTTCATCTAAATTTACTTCGCGCTCTACTGCAAAATTTGCCACTGCTTGGCGGAAGACCACTTCAATTTTGACCTTATCGCTTTCTATTCTATTGTCCATATTGCTCACCCAAACGGTAAATCTGCCTTCGGTAGGCATAGGAATAGCATAATTCCTACCGATATGAAAAGGCTCTGTATCATTTGGGTTTCGGTAAAATCTGAAAATGATGCCGTTGGTAGGTGCAATCGTAAAAGGCTCGCCTTTGCATTTGTAGGAAAGAAGCGGAAAAATAGGCGTGGGGCTTTTCCTACCTACTTTATAGACACGTTTGAGAACAGAAACACAACCCAAATTGTCGCGCACGCGAAGCGTAACTTCATAGTCGCCTTCCTGTGCATATTCGTGATAGACCTGTGAGCCATACGCCAAAGGTGAGCCATCGCCAAAATTCCACTCTCTTAGGGTAATGAAATTGCGGCTTTCGGTGCGGTCTATAAAGACGACATCAGAAAACAAAATGGTATCGTATTGTGGAATGGCATCAAATTCAGGGTTTAGCAAAGAGCGCGTGATGCGAACTTCCATAGGCAAACTTTCATAACCATTTACAACTTGTGTAACCAGTACCTGCGTCAGCAGTGGGTCATCTATCCAAAGCGAATCCGACTCCTGCAAAAGAATAGAAGGGTTGTTTTTATCATAAAGCCTCAAAATATTGAGCGAAGGCTGTGTGAGCAAAATGGGCTGTTGCCAACAAGCAGTATAGAGCCTCTGTAAGGTAGGCGGTGCGGGACGGTCTATTACCGTAACCACTTTTGAAGTAGTAGCCGAGCAGCCTATGGCATCTACCACTGTAAGCGTTACGGTGTAAGTGCCTGCCTGCGCGTAGGCATGGGAAGGGTTTTGTTGGGAAGAGCCAAATCCATCGCCAAAAGACCAAGTCCAAGATACGGCATTGGCACTTAATCCATAAAAATTCATCGCACTCGAATCGGTCTTATTAAAGAGAGAAGCCGACACAATGGCGACATTCGTGCCTGTTCCTGCATAAAAACGCGCCGCTTTATAGCCTCCTTCTAAGGTAGAATCTACACAAGTGATGTAATAGAGTTCGCCCAGTTCGCTATCAGGCAGATTGTAGGTCGTTCCGATATGAACAGGTGTTTCGGTATTGTCGTGCCTATAAAACCTAAAATTTGTACCCCCATTAGGCGCAATCGTATAAGGAGGATTGCCGCAAAAGGTGCTATCTACTTCGGGGGTAGGGCTAAGAGAGGTTTGTGGATTTTCTGCTATCGTTGCGCCGTCGATGAAATTTCTAACCTGCGCTAAGGTATTCGAAATGGCAAGGGCAAAGCGCACTGTCCTTTTTTCATTGGGTAGGAAATTGAAAAGTACCGTCCCAACTACATGCGCAACATCGTTGCCACTAACCGAAAAACCTGCCTGTGTGCGTCCTACCCGCTGTGAAAGGGTCGAGAATTTTTCGGAGCGCAAAAAGCCGTCTGTTACATTTATGTTGCTGCCGCCGACATTGGTTAGGTCGAGGGCAAAGTAAGTGCGTGGCGTGTTTTCCAACATCTTGACTCCTGCATGCAAGCCCCCTGCCTGATAGACATAGCCCATGCCACGTGTGTTGTCCCAGTCGGCTAAATTATTGCTTTTGTTTTGAATGTCCCAATCTAAGTACAGACCTACTAACATCGAATCTTGCAGGCTACCCGTCAGATTTTCAATTTCATATTCTACGATAACGTATTGATGATGAGGCGTATTGGTTTTACCTCTCACTATTTGTTTTACTGCAATTCCCACAGGCGGAGCTGCGCCTACGGTATCGGTATAGAGGGTCTGCGCTTCGGTATAAAAAGGCTCTTGCGCCGTCAGGTGGGGCGATTCGAGCATCTTAAAGTCCTCATCTTTGATGATAGTAGGCAGATTTGTCAGGACATTGTTCGAAACTTGGGTAGGATTCAGAGCGACGATTAAGCCGCCTTCGTTCAATACCTTTTGTCCGTTGAAATTGATGCCCATGCCTTGTGAATTGTAGAGGTCGTAATGCCCTTGTCGGCTATTTCCGCTTACAGTGAGGCTGATTCTATTAAAATCCACATTGATAAAGCCCGAATTGATGCGAATGGGGAGGTATTGATAATCGGTATAACCCCCTACGTCTGTAAATTCGAAGCGCAACTTGACCGTTAAGTCATTGGGCGCGTCAGCGGCTACTACAAATCGGAAGGGCAAATTTGGCGTTTGTGTCCCTTTGAGTTGCATTTCTGCCATTGCACCCAAAGAAAAGGTATCATCTAAAAAAGTAAGGAAAGGGGAATTGGTAGAAACCGTTACGGCGGCGTTGGTGGTAGGATTGAGATAATTGATAAAATCGGCGTGCAGCGTTACGGTATCGCCCGAAAAAATATAACCTGCCTGTGCGGTTTGGGGGTAAATCTCATCTACGCGGATACTTTTGGCGGTATTCCGCAAAGACAATGCTTTGAAAACATTGAGCCTGCCTGTGCCTAATTTTTCCACAAAGGCTGCATTTGCCGCAATGCCATAAGTGTTGTCGGTAGTGGCGCGGACGAGCATATTGGCTTGCATGGCGTTTAGTTCGGGGAAAGCCGAGCGCACCAGCGCGACTGCGCCTGCCGCCATGGGCGAAGCAAAGGAAGAGCCTGTTGCGCTCACGTAAGCACCTGTAAAGCGCGTCGTGAAGACCTGCCTACCCGGTGCCATAAGGTCTATATTGGTGCTAAACGTGCCGGGACTATGCCTTTGGTCGGCAGAATTGGTATGCACCACAGAAAGAGCGTATTTGTAGGAAGCGGGGTAGAAATCCCATTCTGCGGTCGTATTGCCTGCTGCTGCTACTACGGAAACATTTTTTACCAACGTTACATAGGTGATAATATCCTGCTCCCATTGAAAGCCCAAATTAGGTCTGCCCAAAGATAGATTTAAGACGGTACAGCCATTTTCAGCTCCATACAAAATGGCATCATAAGTATTGACAATCTGACCCAAAACGTTCATAACGCGCAAAGGCATCAGGCGTACTTTATTTCCTACCGCAGCAATTCCTACGCCGTTATTGGTTTCACAAGCCGCCATGCCTGCTACGGCAGTGCCATGATTGTGAACTTCGAAGGAATTGGGGTTCATATCGCCAAAATTATAGCCCAAAGAATCATCTACAAAACCATTGCCATCATCATCTACGCCCAAAACGCCATATCGCTCGGCGTGATTGTACTTCATAGCACCATCTAAATCTATGTGGTCGTATTTGATGCCTGTATCAATAATTCCCACTACAACGCTTGTGTCGCCCTGATGTAGCCCCCAAGCGTCATAGACTTGGCAGCGATTCAGATGCCATTGGCTGCCGATAGAAGGGTCGTTGGGTATGAAAGGTGGCGGCGGCGAAAGCATAAGTTGGTGCGTATAAATCGGTTCGGCGTATTCTACCCAACTTTGGGCGGCATAGTTTTGCAGGGCGCGGTCTAAATCTTGCTCGGAGGAAAGTGTAATTTCATAGAGATTGTATAACGCAATTTCTTGCGCCAATTTTCGTTTTTCTGGCGAAAGGCTCGCATAATTGGCTGCCGTCATCTGGGCATACTTGTTGTCGATGCGCTCCAAAGCCACACCTGCCCCCTTTTCAAGGGTCTGCAAAAAGCCCACAGATTTGGCAAGCGTTTCAGGCGAATGGTCGGCACTGCTCCCTAAGGCATTTCTCTTTATCTTGACCATGAGTTTGTTTGGCACGCGCACAATATCGGGGTTGGGAAGGGTCTGCGCTTCTACTTTTGGCATCAAAACCGAAAAAATAGCAAGACAGAAAAGAAACAATCTTTTTTGTGCCTGCGTCAGGGAAGAGCCAATTTGTTTGTCCCATATTTTTTTGTGTTGTTTTTGATTTTTCTTTTCGCCCGAAAAGCGCGAAAGAAAATCTATAAGACCAACCATTTTCATACAATTCTTGGTAAAATTATTCAAAATTTACTTGTAGGATTTTTGTGATGAAAGTATGAGCGTGATGGCACAAAAATTTGAAATTTACTTTTTTTACACTTTATCTTTCAAACTGTATTTTGAGCCACGCCGAAAGTACGCCCTTGTTTTAGACCTTTTTTTTAGACCCTTGTCTTAGAAAAGGGTTCGAGTCATGGAAACGATTTTTGCAAAGGTATTGTTGCAAAAGGTTTTCCCCTATGGCTTAAAGGTAGTAAATATTTGAGAATAAAGCAAATAAGGGGCAAAAAATAGCTGCCCCGAAGCATTTTTCAAGGAAAGAAGCGAAACAAAAAGTTGCATTTTATCGCGCTTCTCCAAATCTTGAAACAAGGCTATTCTGCATCTTGGCTCTGGTATTTTTCGGCTTTCTGATGCTCTATGCGCACACGCACCCTGCGAATACGGGTCTTATCTACGCTTTCTACCACAAAGTGCAAAGGCGCGAAGCTCACCTGCTCGCCTTTGATGGGCATTTTTTCAAATAGTTCTAAAAGCAAACCGCCTAAGGTTTCGCTTTCGCCACGTACAGATTCTATCAAACTCAAATCCAAACCTATCACCCTACAAAAATCATTGAGCGGAATTTTTGCCTCAAAAATGTAGTTGGTTTCGTTAATGCGATTGAATAATTTTTCCTCCTCGTCATCAAATTCGTCATTTATATCGCCTACAATCTCCTCAATGACATCTTCGAGCGTAACCAGCCCCGAAGTACCGCCATATTCATCTACAACGATTCCCAAATGGATATGAGTAGATTGAAACTGTTTGAAGACTTCATTTATTTTTTTATATTCAGGAATACGCAAAGGATTCGGCTTGATGAGTTTTGTCCAATCAAAATGATTGTCATGCTCTAAATGTAAAAGCAAATCTTTGGCATACAAAATTCCTACTACGTTGTCTAAGGTATCTTCATAGATGGGGATACGCGAGTAGCCACTTTCGCGAATGAGTTTGACCATCTCCAAATAGGGCGTTTTGAGGGAAGCCGCCGTCATGTCCATGCGCGAGGTCATGATTTGTTTGGCTGTAATTTGTCCGAAATTGATAACGCCTTTGAGAATATTGCGGGCTTCGTCGGAGGCTTCGTCTTGGGTTGTGATTTCTAAGGCTTGGTTTAAATCTTCTACCGAAATTCGCGCCCTTTGTTTATTTTTTTTCAAACGCCGCTCTAAATAATCGCCTAAAAAAGCCAGCAGCCACGCAAAAGGGCGTAGGCTCGAAGCCAGAAATAACATCGGGCGGCTCATCTTACGGGCAAAAGACAACATTCGCTGCCGCGCCACCACTTTGGGAATGACCTCGCCGAAAAAGACTATCGCCGCCGTTACGAGCATCGTTACAAAGACAACTATCCAGCCCTGATTGTCTTTGCCTGCAATTTGCCACATCATATAAGTAGAGATGACCACAATCGCCACATTGACCAAATTATTGAGCAATAAAATAGTGGCTAACAGCATTTTCTGATTATCGAGCAGGCGCAAAATGGCTTTGTCCGTAACTTTGGTACTATCCTTACAAATCTCTAATTCTTTTTGTGTTAGTGAAAAAAAGGCTACTTCCGAGCCAGAAATCATGGCAGAGGAAAAAAGTAGGAGAATCAAGATGATACTTTCTAATAAATAGACTTGCAAGATAGCCCAATCTATTTGAAGAAGTGCCGCAAGTAATAAAAAAGACGCTGATACAGGGTCGCCGTCCAAGGGATATAGGAGTTTAGTACAACAAAAGCCTACGAAAAGTAAAGTTTTGCTTTTCAGAAAGCAAAGATAAAAAAAAATAGAAACAAAACGCCCTTCGAGAGAATTTTGCCCCCCAAGCGAACTTAAAAGACAAGCCCTTTGTTTTTTTACCGCTTCCCAATTTGAGAGGCGAACTTTTTTAGACCCAAAAGAAGCAATCTCTACCCTGCAAACCTCCTTCAAACGTTATGCTCGAAAACAATGCTATCACACACACCCTCATACCCGAAGCCTTGCGCCATTTAGAAGAAAAGCACGACATCAAAATCCTCTATGCGGTAGAAAGTGGTAGCCGCGCTTGGGGGTTTGCCTCCGCTAATAGCGATTGGGACGTGCGCTACCTCTACCTTCACAAGCCCGATTGGTATTTGAGCATTGACGAAAAAAAAGACAGCCTCGAAACCTTTTTGCCACACGACCTCGACTTATCGGGTTGGGAACTTCGCAAGGCTCTCAATCTCTTCAAAAAATCCAATCCCGCCCTTTTGGAATGGCTGCAAAGTCCTCTTATTTATGCAGAAAATGGCGAAACAGCCGAAAAATTGCGCCTACTCACTGCACAATATTTCAATGCCAAAGCCTGCCTGCACCACTACCTCAATATGGCGATAAATAATTACAAGGGCTATCTACAAAAAGAGCAGGTGCGTGTGAAAAAGTATTTTTATGTATTGCGCCCGCTTTTAGCCTGCGACTACATTCGCCTTCACGATGGCATGATTCCCGTCGAGTTTGAAACGCTTTTAAACCAAGTACTCTTAAATCAAGCACCTCTCGAAAACGAAGTAAAAGGAGAGATAGAAAAGTTAGTGGTCAGGAAAAGGGCAGGCGAAGAATTGACGGAAGAGTCACAAAATGCAATCTTGAATCATTTTATAGATGAAAAGATTGAATTTTATCACCAATATCTGAAAAAGGTAGAAAGCCCCAAACAGCCCGATAACACTGCCTTGAACCAACTTTTTAGAGAAATATTGAAAAAGACCTGGGCATTGTAGTAGTCAAATTATACCTCATTTCATACCTCATTTTTCTCTATTTTTAAATACCCAAAAGCGCGTGCAAGCCCATGCAGGCTGCTAAGGCTGCCGTTTCGGTGCGTAAGCGCGTTTTGCCCAAACTCAATAATTGAAAATTGCAGGCAAGTGCGGCTTCTACCTCCTTTTCGGAAAAGCCGCCCTCTGCCCCAATCAAGATGCAGTAACTTTTTTGGGTAGGATTTTCAAGCTCTGCCACATACTGGGCTAAGGATTTTTGCGCCGTCATGTGTGCTATAAACTTCTGATTTTCAGCAGCATGCATAGCAAACTCGGCTACCGAAACAGGGGCATTGATCTGTGGTATGCGCACCTGCAAAGACTGTTTGGCTGCCGCAATCGCTTTTTTAAAGAGCCGCTCCGAATTAAGGTGTTGCCTTTCGGCGTATTGCGTGTCTAAAAAGCTAATTTGGTCTATGCCCATTTCAATGGCTTTTTCTAAAAAAAACTCGATGCGCTCGGTCTGTTTGGTAGGCGCAAGGGCAATGTGGAGCGTAAAATCGCGCAAGGGAGCAGGCGTTTCCACTGATACAATTTCTATGCGACAATCCTTGACGCTGGGCGAAAGCACACGCCCTACGGCTAATTTGCCTTTTGCGTCAGTTATCAAAATTTCATCTTGGCTCTGAATACGAAGCGTTTTGAGGTGCTTTGCCTCCTCGCCATCTAATTGTATCAAATCGCCAATTTTTAAATCGGGGTGAAAAAAGCGGTATTCGTTTGTTCGATGTGCCATTTTGGAAAAAGAAGAAGCCCTGCATAGGAATAGTACCTATACAAGGGCATTGAAATTGTGAGAAGATGCGTTTTTACTGTTTTTTGTATGATTTTTTAGACAAAAAATAGCATTTGTAGGTGCAATTTAATTTGCTTGGTCATCTACTTTGTCTAAATCCTCACCTTTCCCTTGTCCAATTTTGAGCAAAAGCGAAAAGCGCAAAGTTTCGGAAAGCGGATGTCTTTGTTGGCTTGGTATCCAATAAGCAACATCTAAGCCGAAGGACTGATAGCGCAAGCCTGCACCTAAGGAAAAAAACTTGCGATTGCCTTTAAACTGATTTTCATAGAAATAGCCTGCGCGAAGTGCCAAAAGATTGTTGTACCAATATTCTGCACCAATATTGACAATAACCTCCTGCAATTCTTCGCCAATGCCATCGGGGGCATCACCAAAGGAGCTAAAAATAGAAGACATCAAGGGTTGGTCTGCGCCATTGCGTACATTAGTTTCGGGCGTAGGAACGAGCAGTTTATTGAGGTCTAAGGCAAAAGTTAGTTTATTAAATTCGTCAAATTGAGCCGTAAAAGCCGAGCCAATTCGCAAGTTGGCAGGTAGGTAGTCGCGACGGGTAGGGTCGTTGTAGGAAATAGGCGCACCGATATTAGAGATATTCATACCAAAAGCCAAATCTGCGTCCATAGAATTGAGGTTGAGTTTGCTTTTGTAGAAAAGCGATAAATCTACGGCGGCAGTGTTGCCAGGGCGTGCGCCAGAGGCGTTGGGGTTGGTGGTAGAATTGGAAATATTGCCTGCCAAGTTGGAATGGATAAAACGCGCCGTACCTGCGATGCTCAATTTTTCGGAAAGTTGTTGTGCAAAAGTGGCATCAATCATGGCTTCGCGTGGGTTGAAAATCTGCAATTCGTTGCCCTGATTGTCGGTAAATTGTAGTTCGCCCATATTGAAATAGCGAAACGAAACGCCAACGGTTTGGCGGTCGGTCAGGCGGCGCGTAACGCCGATATAACTAATCCACATATCATTGACGAGGTTTGCTAACCAAGGCGAGTAGCCGATACCCAAAGTCCATTTATCTTCTATAAATGCCAATTTTGCAGGATTCCAATGCGCCGAAAACGCATCAGGCGAGGTAGCAACCCCTGTTTCGCCCATGCCTGCGCCACGTGCGTCGGGCGAGATGGTCAGAATAGGGACGGCGGTAGTGATAGCCCGACGCGCCGAGTTTATCCCAATAGGATTTTGTGCCTTTAAAGCAAAAGAGAAGGGCAATAAGCAGAGTGCCATCAAAACCTTATAGGCAGCCAAGCCTACGTGTGGCTTTTTTTTGCCCCAAACAAATAAAACTGACATATCAAAAGGGAAATAAAGGTGGAAACACTAAAATTAAAAGCGGTTGAATTGGGTATAAAGAAAACAACACCTATTTTTTTGCCATGAAGCTAAAAAATTAGCCTGCCAAAACCAAAAGGGGCTTTAAGACCCTTAGCGTTTTAAAAACTAAATTCAGACCGTTGGTAGAATTATTGCATCAAATTTCCGAAAAGGTTTTTAGTGTTTGCGAAAGAAGCCGCCCTGCAAACGAAGGCAGTTTTGGCACAAATTAAGCAAAGATTTATCAGAAAACGCAAAAAAAAGCCAAAGGGCTGCAAAAAAAAATGCAATTTTAGCCCTACAAAGAAGCACGAAAAAAAATAGTGGCACTTTGTCTTTAAAACAGCCTATTCTGATATAAAAAACGTTATGAAGCCAAAATCTTTCTACCTATGCCTGCTCCTGCTCTTGATGGGATTAAGTGCGCAAAAATGCAGCACCGAACAGCCTACGCCCTACTCTCTTTTAGATTCCGATACGCTCCATTACCAAAAGGCTGACCAGCGCGATTCAGTTCAGACCCTTACGTTGGCTTTTGTAGGCGACCTGATGTGCCACACGCCTCAATTTAAGTACGCCCAAACCGATAGCGGCGGCTATGATTTTTTGCCTGCCTTTTCGCAGGTGCAGCCCTATTTGGAAAGTGCCGACCTTACCTTTGGCAACTTAGAAACAGTTTTGGCAGGCAATACCGCACCTGCTTATAGTTCGTATCCCATTTTCAACTCGCCCAATGAATATGCCGACGCGCTCAAAAGCATAGGTTTTGATGTCGTCGTTACTGCCAATAACCACTCTTACGACAAATTAGAAGCGGGGCTTATTCGTACCTTAGCCGAACTGCAAAGGCGCGGTTTGCAGACCGTAGGCACGCACTACACGCCACAGGGCAAAGATACTTTTTGTATTGTAGAAAAAAAAGGATTTAAAATTGGTATTTTAGCCTACACCGAATTTAGCAACATTCCACTCAAAGAAGAAAAAAAATATTTGCTCAATCACATAGACACCAGCACCTTAGCCCTCGACATCGAGAAAATAAAAAAGGCAGGTGCAGAAGTGGTCATTGCCCACTTTCATTGGGGATATGAATATCAGACCCAACCCAACAGTTTCCAACGCGCCGTTACACAAAAAGCCTTCGAAGCAGGCGCAGACATCGTAATTGGCGGACATCCACACGTTTTGCAGCCGATAGAAAAAGTAAAAAGTGCATCAAAGGCAACCTTAGATTCGGGTTTGGTAGCCTACTCTTTGGGAAATTTCTTTTCAGGGCAGCACAAGCGTTTCCGACACACAGGGGCGATTTTAAATATAACCTTAGAAAAAAATAATTTGCAAAAAAAAATAAGGCTCAAAAGCTATGATTTCCAACCCACTTTTGTCTTTCAGGGTTTCATAGAGGGCAAACGGCAGTATCGCATCTTGCCCACTTTTGCCGCCCCACTTGTGGCTTCAAATCAACAACCAGACCTTTCAAAAGCGAACTTTTCAAAAATAGACAGCCTTTTTCCCTACCTCAACACACACGACAAAAAGCAGTTTTTTGAATCCTTCCAAGATGCCACTCAAATTTTGAAACAGCAGTAGGGAAGTAATGTTAAATTCTAAAAATTAGGGACAAATGTAGGGACAAGGCACTACCTTGTCCTAACAGTCTAAAAACTAATTTTACTAATTTTATACAAAAAAGCCTGTTAATTATTCCTCACTTGCCGCTATTGCCTGCGTCAGGTCGGCTTTGATGTCCTCTACGTGTTCTAAGCCAACGGAAAGGCGCACCAAGCCCTTTGTGATGCTTACCTTTTGTTGTTCTTGGTCGGAAAGTTTCGAGTGAGTCGTAGTGGCAGGGTGCGTGATGATGCTGCGCGTATCGCCTAAATTAGGGGTTAGGGAAATCATTTTCAGCGCGTCTAAAAAACGGACTGCACGCGTCTGCCCTCCTTTTAGCTCGAAGGTAAGCAAGCCGCCACCCAAGCGCATCTGCTTTTTTGCCAATTCATATTGTGGATGCGAAGGCAAAAATGGATATTTTACCCATTCGGTTTGGGGGTGTTGTTCTAAAAAAGTAGCAATTTCTAACGCATTCTGACAATGTTTTTCCATGCGTACTGCTAAGGTTTCCAGACTTTTAGAAAGTACCCAACCATGAAAAGGCGACATAGCAGGTCCCGTATGACGCGCCATATAACGCACCTCTTGTATCAAATCTTTCCTACCCAAAATCGCTCCGCCTAAAACTCTTCCTTGCCCATCAATAAATTTAGTAGCCGAATGGGTGATAATATCCGCTCCCCACTTGGCAGGATTTTGTAGATAGGGGGTAGCAAAACAGTTATCTACATTAAGTAGTAGGTTGTGCTTTTTGGCAAGTTTGCCTAATTTCTCCAAATCTAATAAATCAAGACCGGGGTTTGAAGGACTTTCTACAAAAATCATCTTCGTTTGGGGCGTAATATAATTTTCCCAATTCTCTAAATCGTCCCAATCGGCGTAGGTGTGTGTAATGCCCCAGCGCGGCAGAATTTGCGTCAGGATTTGATGGGTAGAGCCAAAAAGTGAGCGACAGGCTAAAATATGGTCGCCACTGCGGACAAAAGAAGCGATACTCAAAAACATAGCCGCCATACCCGAAGCCATCGCCATGCCATCTTCTGTACCCTCTAAAAGGCAAAGTTTTTGTATAAATTCGTCGTTGTTGGGGTTTGAATAGCGCGAATAAATATTACCCTCTTTTTCGGAAGCAAAGAGGGCGCGTGCTTCTTCAGCGTCATCAAAGATAAAACTTGAAGTAGCAAAAATCGGTACGGCGTGTTCTTTTTGGGCAGAACGGGGCGTTTGGGTTCTGATGGCGTTGGTTTCGAAATGCGTATAAGGCGCATTTTCATTAGGCTTTGGGGAATCGTGAGAATCCGCTACAAAATGGTTAGCATCAGGCATAGAACTGCATCGAGGTTTTGGGTGAATAGGTCAGGTTTTGAAATGACTTTTAGTTTTTGATACTAAAAGAATAGGCAATTTCTGCGGTCTTTTCCAACATTTTAGAAACCGAGCAATACTTTTCCAAAGAAAGCTCGATGGCTTTTCGCACCTTTTCGGGGTCTAAATTGCCAAAAAGGGTATAGTGCAGATTTATCTTTTCGAAAACTTTTGGAATTGTATCAGCCCTTGCGCCCTCAATTTCAATTTGAATATCTACTAAGGGCTGCCGCTGTTTTTCTAAAATAGAGATGATATCGATGGTGCTACAGCCGCCAATGGCAGCCAATAGGAGCTGCATAGGGCTAAGTCCTTGCGCCTGATTTGGGGTAGCATAAGCGGCAGCATTGTCCATCAAAAGCGTGTTGCCGTTTTCATTTCGCGCTTCCATCAAAAAAGCCTCGTTGCGGCGTTGGATTTGTATTTTCATAAAAAACTTTTAGAAGGCTATAAAAAAGAGAAACGTTCTACTTAAAAAAAGTGGAACGTTTGGATAAACGACATTTTAGTACAATTTTAGAATATTAAAGTTATCCTAAATAAGGCTTCAAAGCCTTGCTGCGCGAAGTGTGGCGCAAACGTCTGATGGCTTTCTCCTTGATTTGGCGTACCCTTTCGCGCGTGAGATTGAACTTTTCCCCAATTTCTTCAAGTGTCATGGGGTGTTCGCCGTTCAAACCGAAATAATAGGTAATTACGTCGGCTTCGCGTGGCGTAAGGGTAGAAAGCGCACGCTGCACCTCACGACGAAGTGAATCGTTCATTAAACCTGAATCAGGTTTTTCTTCTAAATTATTTTCTAAAACGTCTAAAAGTGTGTTGTCTTCGCCTTGCACAAAGGGTGCGTCCATCGATACGTGTCTGCCAGAAATTTTGAGCGTATCTATTACTTCGGCAGCCGTAATCTCTAAGGCTTCCGCCAATTCTTCGGGCGAAGGTTCGCGTTCATAGCGTTGCTCTAATTCGGAAAAAGTTTTCGAAATCTTGTTTAAAGAGCCTACGCGATTGAGCGGCAGGCGCACAATACGCGACTGCTCGGCAAGTGCCTGCAAGATAGACTGACGAATCCACCAAACGGCATAAGAGATAAATTTGAAACCGCGCGTTTCGTCAAAGCGTTGGGCAGCCTTGATAAGCCCTAAGTTGCCTTCGTTGATGAGGTCGCCCAAAGAGAGTCCCTGATTTTGGTACTGTTTAGCAACAGAAACGACGAAGCGCAAATTGGCTTTGGTGAGTTTTTCTAAGGCTACTTGGTCGCCTTCGCGTATGCGTTTGGCAAGCTCGACTTCTTCATCGGGCGAGAGCAAATCTACCTTGCCAATTTCTTGTAAGTATTTATCGAGCGATTGGCTTTCGCGATTGGTTATCTGTTTGCTAATTTTGAGCTGTCTCATCTAAACAATTTTTTACGATTTTGAAAGGACAATTTGGAAAGGACGGAGTTGAAAAAAGAGTGGGAAAGGGGCAAAATAAAAAGACAAGGGGTTATACCGCAAATTTTATGCTAAGTGTGTAAAGATGGTGATAAGTTTCTATTTGGGGCAGACGTGTTTTTACGTATAAGGCTTGTCAAGTCCGAATCGGCGCAAGCACTTTAAAAAAAAGAAGGAAAAAAGATAGGCATCGAGAGCCTACTCTTTTTTCTTGCTTTTCTCCTTTCAATACTGAAAAAAGGGTGCAAAGGTTACAAAAAAAGACAGAGGGTCTCTTTTTTAAAACCGTTTTTCTTAAAAAAACAAAAACCTTTGCCCTTTTGCGGATTTAGCCAGCGTCTGCGCTCACCAAGGGCGTGAGCGAGCCGACTTCTGCGCGGTCTTGATTAGCGTCTGCGGTTGAAATTGCCGCCGCCGCCTTGTCTTCTACCTGCATCACGACTTCCTGTTTGTGGCGTGCGCGGTCTTTCTACATAACCTTCGGGCTTTTCCAGAAGGGCTTTGCGCGAAAGACGGAATTTGCCTGTGCGTTCATCTACTTCAATGAGCTTGACTTCCAAGATTTCGCCTTCTTTGAAGATGCCTTCCATCGAGGCGATACGCTCCCAAGAGATTTCGGAAATATGAAGCAAGCCTTCTTTTCCGCGCATAAATTCTACAAATGCGCCAAATTCGGTAATGCCTTTGACCTTACCTTGATAGACTTTGCCAATTTCGGGTTCGGAAATAATCTCCTGTACGGTTTCATAGGCACGTTGCAAGCCGTCTTTATTAACCGAAAAGATAGACACTACGCCTTTGCCATCTATTTCCTCGATAACGATAGTAGTAGCCGTTTCGCGCTGAATCTCTTGAATTACTTTGCCGCCTTGTCCGATAATTGCACCAATCATATCGCGTGGCACGTCGAATTTGGCAGAGCGAGGGGCATGGTCTTTCAAGTCAGTACGAGGCTCTTCGAGGGTCTTGTTCATTTCACCCAAGATATGCAATCTGCCTTCTTTGGCTTGCAAAAGAGCCTCATTCAAGACTTCATAGGAAAGCCCATCTACTTTGATGTCCATCTGACAAGCCGTAATGCCTTGTGCCGTACCTGTGATTTTGAAGTCCATGTCGCCTAAGTGGTCTTCGTCGCCTAAGATGTCGGACAAGATGGCATATTTTTTCGTTTCGGGGTCTGAAATCATACCCATAGCAATCCCTGATACGGCGGCTTTGACGGGTACGCCTGCGTCCATGAGTGCCAAAGAGCCTGCACAGACCGTAGCCATAGAAGAAGAGCCGTTAGATTCTAAAATATCCGACACTACACGAATGGTGTAGGGGTTTTCGCTTTCAGCAGGCAATACTTGTTTGAGGGCGCGATGTGCTAAGTTGCCGTGTCCTACTTCGCGTCTGCCTACGCCGCGAATTGGCTTGGCTTCACCTGTGGAAAAAGGCGGGAAATTGTAGTGCAGCATAAACTTGCTGGTGCTGGTTTGGGTAGCACTATCGAGGAGCTGCTCATCTAATTTTGTACCCAACGTAACGGTAGTGAGCGACTGCGTTTCGCCCCTTGTAAAGACGGCAGAGCCATGCGCTGCGGGCAAATAATCTACTTCCGACCAAATTGGGCGAATTTGGCGTGTGTTGCGTCCGTCGAGGCGCAAGCCTTCGTTTAAGACCAAGTTGCGAGCCGCCTTTTTATTGATTTCGCCAAAATATTTCGATACCAATTTCAGATTTACGCTATGGTCTTCGGGGAGCGAAGCTATGTACGATTCCTTGATGGCTTTGAAGGTGCTGCTGCGTTCATCTTTCTTGCGATTGATGCCTTCTTTGTGCATCTGATAGATGCTATCATAGTAAGCGTCGAAAAGCTGTTGGCGCAGGTCTAAATCTTCGTTGGGCTTGGCGTATTCGCGCGTTTGCTTGCCTACTTTTTGTGCTAATGCCTTTTGCGCTCTGCACTGCACCTGAATTGCCTGATGTACCACTTTTAGAGCCTCTAAAAGTTCGGTTTCGGAAACTTCCTTACTTTCACCTTCTACCATCATAATATTTTCTTCGGTAGCGGCTACGATAAGGTCGAGGCGTGCGCCTTCCATCTGGCTTAGGTTCGGATTGACGAGATAGTCGCCTTTTGCATCTTGAATTACGCGCACTTCCGAAATAGGGTCGGGAAAGGGAATATTCGAAACCGCCAACGCTGCGGAAGCCGCCAAACCTGCCAAAGCGTCAGCAGGGGTGTCCTTGTCGGAGGAGATAAGCGTTATCAGGATTTGGGTTTCACAAAGGAAATCGTCGGGAAAAAGTGGGCGCAAGGCTCTATCTACCAAGCGCGAGATAAGGATTTCTTGTTCAGAAAGCCGTCCTTCGCGTTTGAGAAAGCCGCCTGGAATACGCCCTGCGGAGGCGAATTTTTCTTGATAATCTACCGAAAGCGGGAAAAAGTCTTGGTCTTCGCGAAGGTCTTTGTTCGCCACTGCTGTAGCCAAAAGCATGGTCTTGCCTAATCGAAGCACGATAGCACCATCAGCTTGCTTGGCGAGTTTGCCCGTTTCGAGGGTAATGATTCTGCCATCAGGAAGCGAAATTTCCTCTACGATAGGCGTAGGAATGTGTGAATGAGATTGCATGAAATTACGAGTCTATGAAGATAAATGGCAAATAGCGGCAAGAGCCGTTATTTAGCCTGAAAGATAGGCAAAAAAATAAATAAAGCCGTCATTTTCCCTCCCTTCTTTGTAGAAAGAAGCCAAAAAAACCTATAAAACATAGAAGTTTTATAGGTTTTAGAAGTAGCAAAAGGCTTACTTACGAATACCTAATGCCTTGATGATGGCGCGATAACGCTCGATGTCGGTCTTGATTAGATAATCTAAAAGGCGACGACGCTTTCCTACTAATTTGAGCAAGCCCAAGCGTGTAGCGTGGTCTTTGCGGTTGATTTTGAGGTGTTGCGTTAGGTGGTTGATGCGGTAGGTGAAAAGCGCGATTTGCGATTCTGCCGAACCTGTATCATTTTTAGACTTTTGAAAGCCGTCTTTTTCGAAGATTTCTTGCTTCTTGACGGGAGGAAGATATGCTGTTCTTGCCATTGTGAGGAAAGTTGGGGTGATGCGCCTGTGCAGATAGCTATGCTCGAAACTGCTTTCCTTCTATCAGGAGCCATTATCTTGCACCAGCCCATACGCCTATGAAAATTGCCTATTGAAGAATAAAGAAGGTGGAAAGCAAATAGAGCGCAAAGGTAGTATTTTTTTGGTAGATGACAAAATCGCATGCCTTTTGGGGCTATGATTCTGAAAAAGATAGCCTCAGAGCGGCTGCCAAACTGTTAAAAAGTTTTAGAAAACAGACAAAAACAAGGGCAAGCACGATTTTTTGCACTTTTTTTCGTTCTTTTGCAAACTCAAAACCCAAAGCCTTTTCTAAGCGACTTTAAAGCTATGCTTCCACTTTCTTCTCTCCTGCGTACCTGTTGGCTTTTTAGCCTGCTGCTCTTTATTCCTGCTACCCTTTTTGCCCAACAAAGCGAAACGGTTTTGGATAGTGCCTTACAGATAGAAAAGCCCAAACTCAAACTCTCGAAGCCTGCTCGCGCTGCCCTGCTTTCGGCTGCCCTACCCGGCTTGGGACAATACTACAACGGGCGCGGTTGGGCGGTAAAAGTTCCTGTTATCTACGGCATTGGCACTACTTTGGGCTATCTGGTTTTGAGTACGCATGGCGAATATCGACGTTTTCGCGAAGGCTACCTCGCCTTAGAAGACGACAACCCCAATACCCAACTTTCGCCACTTTTAGAAGGACGCACTTCCGACCAACTTTTGCGTAGCCGCGACACTTTCCGCCGAAATCGCGATTTTTATATCATCATGCTCTTGGTCTTGTACGCCCTCAATGTAGGCGAGGCAACTACTGCCGCCCACCTCAACGATTTTGACATCAATGACAATATCTCTTTTAAAATTAAACCCTACACCGACCAATTACAAGGGCAGCCACTGATGGGTTTTTCACTGCAAGTGCCACTATTTAAAGGGCAGTACAAATAAAAAAGGGCGTTTGGGCAGTCCTGTGTAAGTTCTGCGCAAACTCTTGTGTTGTTAGATTTGAAGCAAAATAAAATTTGGTCTGAACTCTATTTTTGATTCTGAAAATGCTTTTATTTCAACCTCACTTCGGATAAGGCAATGCCCTATCCCTACAAATGTCGAGCCTTTTTAAGGTTGAATTTTATCGCGCCAGACCAGCCTTGTAGCGTTCAATCGCCCTTTCGCGTGCGAATTTATGCTCTACAATCGGTTTTGGATAGGCGGCAGTATTCCATTCAGGCACAAATTTTCGAACATAAACCAAATTGGGGTCAAATTTTTTCTGCTGCTCCAAAGGATTGAAAACACGAAAATAGGGGGCAGCATCACAGCCACAGCCCGCCGCCCATTGCCAACCGCCCAAATTAGAGGCAAGCTCGAAATCCAAGAGTTTTTCGGCAAAATAACGCTCGCCCCATTGCCAAGGCAGAAGCAAATGTTTGGTCAGAAAACTTGCCACAACCATGCGCACGCGATTGTGCATATAACCCGTCTGATTTAGCTCACGCATGCCTGCATCTACGAGCAGGTAGCCCGTCTTTCCTTCGCACCAAGCCTGAAAGTTGGCTTCGTCTTTTTCCCAAGCAATGTGGTCGTACTCTTTTTTAAAGGCGCGATATTGTGTGTGGGGATGATGGTATAAAATCATCATATAAAACTCACGCCAAATTAGCTCATTCAAAAACTTTTCATTGGTTTCGAAAGCCACTTTTGCCAAACGCCGAATACTTATCGTACCAAAACGCAGGTGCAGCCCAAGCCTACTTGTTCCTTGTGGTAGATGTGGAAAATCGCGCGTTTGGTCGTATTTCTGTACAGTTTGATGCGAAATTTCGGCAGTAGGGAAAGAAAGGGCAGTAGGGATAAATCCCAATTCGGCAAGCGAAGGAAAGGGCAAATTTTCTATCTTCAAAAAATTTGAGAAGTACTTTTCTGTATTTTTTTCCTGAAAGTGAAAATCGGGAGCAGGATTGTGTAGGGCAGCCTTCCACACTTTACTATAAGGCGTGAAAACGCTATAAGGCGAGCCGTCCGCTTTTGTAATTTCGCTTTTTTCGAAAATTACTTGGTCTTTAAAATCTTGAAAATCAATGCCTTGTGTTTGTAAAAAGTCCTTGATTTGGCTATCGCGCTCTAAGGCGTAGGGTTCGTAGTCGCGGCTGACAAAGACCTTTTCTACCTTGAATTGGGCGACGATTTTTTTCCAAACTTCAAGCGGTTTGCCCTTTTCTACCCAAATATCAGAACCATAACTTTGTAGTTGGGTCTTGATTTGGCTTAGGGTCTGATGCAAAAAAGAAAGACGCGCATCTTGGGCAGGGAGTTTTTCTAAAATTTGCGCATCAAAGATAAAAAGCAGCAAGACAGGATTGCCACTTTGCAGGGCAGCAGCAAGGGCAGCTTGGTCTTCTAAGCGCAAATCGCGACGTATCCAACAGATAGAAAGAGGAGGGCTTGGCATAGTAGCATTTTTTTTAGGCTTCAAAAACAGAAAACCCCGCCTGCACGCGCATTGTTTGATTTTTTACCTAAAAAAGGCTAAATTTGCCCTACTTTTCGCTTTCCCGACCCCAACGCTATGCTCCAATTTTCAACTGATTTTGAAACGATTTTTAAGGCGCAGTATGCTCGTCTGTGTAAAATTGTGTTGCCTATTGTGGGCAATGCAGATACGGCAGAGGACATCGTACAGGAAGTTTTTATGAAAATTTGGCAAAAAAAGGAAAGCCTGCAAGTAGATATTTCGCCCGAAGCCTACTTGAAAAGGGCTGTCGTCAATGCCGCCATCGACCACTTTCGCAAAGAAAAGCGGCAGCCTACGGCTTCTATGGAAACCTTAGCCACCGAATTAGGCGAAAGCCTTTCTGCGCAAAGCTCTGAAAAAGAACTACTTACCCAAGAATTAGATACCAAAATTCAGGCTGCCATCAATACGCTGCCGCCGCAGTGTCGCGCCGTCTTTGTCTTAAATCGCTTCGAGCAGTTGAGCTATAAGGAAGTAGCCGAGCAGATGCAAATTTCGGTCAAGACGGTAGAAAATCAGATAGGAAAAGCCCTGAAAGTCTTGCGTTTGCACCTTGCCGATTACCTTTGTTTGCTTTGGTTTGTGATAGAAATTTTTAAAAACCAGTCTTTCTGAAAAGAAAAGTAGCCATTTTTAAAAGAAACTTCAAAAAAAATTTGCAGGGTCGTAACTTTTTTATTAGATTCACACTTAGATATTCTTTTCCTAACTTTTACACAAAAAGCATATTTAATTATGGCACTTGGAGTCAATAAAGTAACTTTAATCGGAAATTTGGGGCAAGACCCACAAGTACGCCCTGCCAACGATACCAAAGTAGCAACCTTTTCGATGGCGACGACAGAGTCGTATCAGGATAGAGAAGGAAAGACCGTAGAAAAGACCGAATGGCATCGCATTGTCGCTTGGCGCGGATTGGCAGAAATCATCGAGCGATACGTTAAGAAAGGCGATAGGCTTTACATCGAGGGCAAATTAGCCACGCGCTCTTACGAAAAAGAGGGACAGACGCACTATGTAACCGAAATTGTGGCGCAAAACTTAGTCATGCTCTCTACCAGAGGCGATGGAAGCAAGAGTTCGGGTGCAGTGCCGCCGCCCAACGAGGAGTATCCAACGCGCACGAATACCGCTGCGGCTTATACTGCCTCCTCTGCCCCTGTCGCGACGAATAATCCTACACACAACGCTGAAATGGAAAACAATGAAGGCGGCAACATCGACGATTTGCCCTTCTAAGGCTCTTTTTCCTTTTTCAAATCTAAGTACCACAAACTACGACATACCACGATGGCAGAAATTACCCATACCGACAAAGCTCCCAAACCTGTGGGGCTATACCCTCATGCGCGTAAAGTAGGCAATCTGCTCTTTCTTTCAGGCGTAGGACCGCGCAAGGCAGTTACAAACGAAATTCCCGGTAATGTCTATGATGCAGAGGGAAAGTTGGTCAGTTATGATATAGCCGCACAGTGCCGCTCTGTTTTCGAAAATGTTAGGACGATTTTAGAAGAAGCAGGTAGCAGTTGGGATAAGTTGGTAGATGTTACCGTTTTTCTAACCAATATGGAAGCCGATTTTCCTACCTACAATCGCCTTTACGCCGAATATTTCAAAGACAATCAGCCTTGTAGGACAACTTTGGGCATTACTGCCTTGCCTACGCCTATTGCGATAGAATTGAAATGTATTGCCATAGCGGAATAAGTTTTTTCCCGTCCGAACCCTAAGCGTAGGCAGACTTATTTGCTGCAAGGCTTAGGGTTTGAAAATATCCGCTGCACAGACTTTTGGTCGGAATGATAAGGCTGTATTCATAAACGCTGATAATTTCGTATCTTTGCAAGTGGATACAAAACCCTGATTATGAAGCCCATACGCCTCCAAATTCCTACCCAAGAAATACGTAAGCCCGATATTCGCAAACAAAGTTTGGCAGAGCTAACGCAATTTTTACAAACACAAGGCGAAAAGAGTTTTCGCGCCAAGCAAATCTACCAATGGATTTGGCAAAAGTCGGCGCATAGCTTCGAGCAGATGAGCAATCTTTCTCAAAAGTTGCGCGATTTGCTTTCACAACATTACGCCTTCTATCCGCTTGCCGTAGCCAAAACACAACAAAGTGAAGATGGCACGATAAAATCTGCCTTTAAATTAGACGGCGGACACTTGGTAGAAGGGGTGCTAATTCCTGCGCCACCGCGCATGACTGCCTGCATTTCCTCACAGGTAGGTTGTTCGCTTTCCTGCAAATTCTGCGCTACGGGCTACATGGACAAAAAGCGCAACATCGATGCCGCCGAAATTTATGACCAAGTTGTGGCGATACAAAGGCAAGCCGAAGCGCATTTCAACCTTCCCCTAAGCAATATCGTCTTTATGGGCATGGGCGAACCCCTGATGAATTACCAAAACGTTTTGAAGGGAATAGAGATGCTTACTTCGCCCGACGGCTTGAATATGTCGCCTAAAAGAATTACTGTTTCTACGGCAGGTATCGCAAAATTTATCAAAAAGTTGGGCGACGACGAGGTGAAATTTAATTTGGCACTTTCTCTGCACGCCGCCAACGACGAAAAGCGCAATCAAATCATGCCTATCAATGATAGCAATAATTTAGCGGTCTTGCGTGAGGCTTTGATGTATTTTTATCAGAAAACAAAAAATCGCATCACCTACGAATACATCATGTTTGATGATTTTAATGATAGTTTGAAAGATGCCGAAGAGCTATTTCGCTTTACCAAACATACGCCCTGTCGCGTCAATATCATAGAATACAACCCCATCAGCGAAGCCGAATTTCGCAAGCCAAGTGAGGCACGCATAGATGCGTTTGCGGCTTATTTGGTCAAAAAAGGCGTGATGGCTACGGTGCGCCGTAGTAGAGGAAAGGATATTGACGCTGCCTGCGGACAGCTTGCCAACAAAGGATAAAAGCGCAAAGGGTGCGTAAAAAAGTTAAATCCGAAATTGAATTGCAATAAAATGGCGAAACAGTAGAATGAAGCTCTGACTTCGTTCGCAGTCAGTTCTCCTTGCCAAGTAGGAATTTCGCTTTCGTAGAAACAAGACAGAGCCTTGCTTGAATTGTAATAAAATTTGTAATAAAATGGTGAAAAATAAATCCAAAGGGTCTTCAAGATGCTTTGGATTTAGCACTTGCCGTTTTTACTTCCGCAACAACGCTTTTTTAGGCTTTTTCTAAAAAAAGAACCCTAAACGGCAGAAAGCAGTTTAGGGTTGGTAGGAAAATGAGAAGTAAAGAATGGGCAACTTCTAAAAGCGTAAGCCTATGCTTAGGCTTGAGCAACGGGTTTTACAGAAACAAAAGAACGGTCTTTTTGTCCTTTGCTAAATACGACCTCGCCTGCAACCAACGCAAAAAGCGTGTGGTCTTTGCCAATGCCTACATTCTTTCCTGCATGATAACGTGTGCCGCGCTGACGGACGATGATGTTACCTGCAATTACTTTTTGTCCGCCCCAAACTTTTACGCCCAATCGTTTGCTTTCCGATTCGCGACCGTTTTTGGAGCTACCTACACCTTTCTTATGTGCCATAGTTTTCTGAATTTAAGGCGCAAGATGCGCTGTAGTGGAGAAAAAGGTGATTAGAAATTGATGTCTTTAATCAAAAGTTTGGTGAGATACTGGCGGTGTCCGTTTTTCTTTTTGTATCCTTTACGGCGTTTTTTCTTGAAGACGATAACTTTGTCGCCTTTGAGATGAGAAAGGACTTCGCCTGTGATGCTCGCACCACTCAAAGTGGGCGCGCCGATGCTAACAGTGCCATTATTATCTACCAAAAGGACGCTATCAAAAGTGACAGTTTCGCCCACTTCGCCTTTCAAGCGGTTGGTGTAGATATAACGGTCTTTTTCTACTTTGAACTGTTGCCCAGCAATCTCTACAATTGCGTACATACGATTAGGAAATTAGATTTTCACAATTTGAAACGCAAAGATACGGCTTTTTTCGGCTTTTCCAAAAGCGCACCCTCGATTTTGCCGCTAATTTGTGTAGAATTTTAAAAAAACGCGCTTATCGCGTCTGAAAGCCTCTAAAAATCTAAAAAAAAACAAAAGACAGGGCAGGGCTTTGGCTTTTTAGTCTAAAAAACAGACCTTTACCGCTTGTTTTCTTTCTCTCCTTTGTCTGTTTTTCTTTACTTCTATGCGCCTCAATCTTCTCTTTTGTTTTGTGTCTATGTGGCTGCTATTGGCTGCTTGCCAAAAAACGCGCCCTCTTTCCGCTAAGGCTGCGCCTGCCGATTCGAGCCAAAAACAAGTGCTTGTTTTGGATTCGCCCGAACTTCAAATTTATCGCCTCACGCCTCATACTTTTGTGCATATTTCCTATCTCCAGACGCAAAGTTGGGGCAAAGTAGCTTGCAACGGATTGGTTTATCTTTCTCAAAATCAAGCCCTTATTATGGATACACCTACCGATTCTTTGGCGGCTGAAAGGCTGATAAATTGGTTGGAAAAAGAAAAGGCTGCTCAAATAAAAGGCGTGATTATCAATCATTTTCATAATGATTGCTTGGGTAGTCTTTCTATTTTTCACCGTTCTCAAATTCCTTCCTATGCTTCTGCCCAAACTTTAAACTTAGCAAAGGCGAATGGACAAACAATTTTACCACAAAATACATTTGAAAAAGAACTAATCTTGTATTTAGACTCGACTAAAAAAGAGGCTGTTCGGAATTTGTACTTAGGCGCAGCCCATACGCAGGACAACATTGTGAGTTTTGTAGAAAAGGAAAAGGTGCTATTTGGGGGCTGCATGGTCAAAGCCTTAGATGCAAGCAAGGGCAATTTGGCAGATGCCGATACGTTGGCATGGTCGGAAACGATACAAAAAGTAAAACAAAGGTTTCCACAAGTTCAGTACGTAGTGCCAGGGCATGGCGAAAGTGGCAATCGCGCACTTTTAGATTATACCTACCAACTTTTTCTACCTACCCAAAAATAAGCCTAACAATAAGCCTCAAAAATAAACAAAAAAGCCTTTCCAAAGTGGAGAGGCTTTTTTAGTTTCGAGCTACATTTACCTAATTAACTACTGTACTTGAACGATTTTTAAAATCTACTTTTTTACTCTTTTGAGCAGATATTTGGTGAAATAAACCTGATTGCCGCCGCTTGTGGTAGAAACGACTTCCCAGCCCTCTTTGCCCAAAAGGTTGAGCTGTGTCGTAACCTTTGAGTCATTTGAGGCGACATTGCCAAAATTGATACCTGCCATGCTGTAATAGTTTTCCAAATTGATGGGTTCGCCTGATTTGCCGTTGGTATCGGTAACTATCATACGCGAACGCCCAACGCCACCTTGCACCACAGATTCCAAGACATTGACCTGCATATATTCGTATTGTGGGGGCGGGTCGTTTAGTGTCTTCGCTTGCGGTTTGAAGGCGAAAAAGAGGGTAGTAAGGGCAAGGGCAAAGCCTAAAAATAGGGCGCGTGTGAAAATAGGGCTTGTTTTCATGTTGGAAGTGGGTTTAAAGTTTGAGATTTGTCTTGAGATTTGTAGGGAAGATACAAAAACTTTGCGATAGGTTGCGTGGCAGCATCTTAATTTTTGAAAAAATGCCCTTTTTTCTTTGGCTTGTTTTATCTTTGTAGAAAAACCGCCAAACAGTATCTCTGCACAATGGGTCTTTCTTTTGCGAAGCTAATTTTTTGCAGCCCTAAAAAAGGAAAGTTTGTAAGAAAACTTAGCAGGTCAAGGAATTATTTTCGCGCCTTTTGTGTTGTGAAGATGTGTGCAAATGTATAGCTTTCAATAACTTTCGTCAAAATAGCAGCTTCTAAAAGAGATAGCATTTTGTAAAGATAAAAAACGAATTTAAAAACTAAATCTTACAACTGTTATCTTACCTCTGACTTTTATCACCCTCAATCTCGTTTCAAATATGTCGCACTTCGCTGGTTTATTTACTCAAAATCATACGCAAAACCCTACGCTTGTTGTCCTTTCTCCGCTGACTGGGCAGGATTTGGTAGAGGCGTTGTTTCTGGGCAATATCAAGCAAGGTGAGAGAGTAGAAAGAGGCGGTGATTTGTTACCCGAAGGCGTTGCATTTGCAGCCGACACAGTTGTAAAAGTTACTTTACAAAATGCCTTATAAGCGCGTAGGCTTGTAAGGTATTTTTTATGTCTTTTCCCAAACTGTTTAAAGGCAGATACATAGGATTCACTTTGGTTCTCGCCTGCCTTTAGCCCCTTTGTTTTCTTACTCATACTCACTTACTTAGAAACTCTTAATGCCCATGAACCTCCTCCAAGACCTCGATTATTTCAAAGTAGCCGTCCAGAGCCTACTCGATGGCGAAGCCTCGCCCGACGAAGAAAAACAACTCATGCATTTTTTAGCTACCTCCCCATGGCACAGTCGATATTTTGAAAATGAAAAGCAGTTTCACTCACTTTTACGCCATCGCCTCGAAAGGCAAAAAGCCCCTGCCGACCTGCACCAAAGCATTTGGGCAAGTGTCATGGCGAACACTGCCGCTCCCACCAGCGAGCCTACCCCCACACGTGAGTACGTGTACATCGAAACCCCCAAATCGTAGAGAAAAATACACTTCCCTACTCATTTTTTCAACTTCCTCATAAAATCCTAAGCAAAGTCCTTTTTTGGGAAAAATGCTTAGGATTTTTTTGTATGATGCTGTCTTTTTTCCAAATTTCTATGAATAGGACGATTCCTCTTTCCCTACAAACAACAATGATTGTTAGATTGCCTTCTAAGATTTTATCATAGCGAAAATAGCATTATTTTTAACCTTTAAAACTCCAAACAAAACATCGAGTTTATGAAAAATGCGTATATTGAGGTGCTAAGAAAATATCATAAAAAAACTAAATTAGATATGGAAACCTTTTTTAAGGAAGCAACGCAGGTGTAAGGTCTGGATAAGATATTGATAAAAAAGACGCGGATAGTTTTGCAACTCTGAAAGTAGAGCGGTATCGAAAGGAGCTACCAATAGGGCAAAACTGCCATTTTTTAGGTAGTTTTGCCGTAGCGTTTTCAAATTCTTTAATCCTCTCTACCTATGTTTACAGGCATTGTCGAAACCCTTGGCGAGGTTATCGCCCTTGAAAAGGAGCAGAGCAATCTAAACCTTACCATTTCCTCTTCTGTATCAGACGCACTCAAAATAGACCAAAGTGTCGCCCACAATGGCATCTGCCTAACCGTAACGGCAGTAGGTGAAGATAGCGCAGGGGCTTGGCATCGTGTTACGGCTATTTCCGAAACAATAGAAAAGACCAATATCGGCTCTTGGAAGGTAGGAGATGGTGTAAATATAGAACGCTGCTTGTCGGCGCAGGGGCGTTTTGACGGGCATATCGTACAGGGACACGTAGACCAAATTGGTATCTGTGTAGTGGCAGAAGAAACGGCAGGCAGTTGGCGTTATGCTTTTGAATATGAACCACAAAGCGATTTTTTTACGGTACAAAAGGGTTCTATCTGTGTCAATGGCGTAAGTCTGACGGTTGTGGAATCGCGTCAGGGTTATTTCAGTGTGGCTATCATTCCCTATACCTATGCGCATACCAACTTCAAGACCTTGCAAGTAGGCGATAAAGTTAATTTAGAATTTGATATTATCGGAAAATACGTCCAGACGTGGTTAGCAAGGCAGCAGAAAGGTTAGAATAATAGGGTCAAGTTCCAACTTCGCGCTACAAAGTAGGGACAAGGCACTGCCTTGTCCTAAATTTAAGCAGGTAAGTCTAAATTTTATTTTCGGTCAGATTTGAAATCGCAAGGTTTTTAGGGAACTATCCCTTTTGGGGCTATGTGTTTTTTTCTTTAAAAAGGTGAGCAAAAATCCTTTGTATGCCCCAAATGGTAGCCAAAAAGATAGAAAAAGAGAGTGCCGCCGCTGCAAAATTTTGAAACAAAAAGTAGCCAATGCCAAAAACAAAGCTATAACCCATTAACACGCCCAGAATCCAACCCAAGCCCAAAAGTGGCAGTTGATTTGGGGGTTTAGGCAGAGCCAGCGATTTTCGGACGGGTTTCCAAAAGCCTTGCGGCTCGATGTGGCGGTAAAATTTTTGAAGAATAGGGAGCGGTTCGGCAGGGAGCAGAAGCGTGCCAATAAGCCAAATGGCGGTAGAAGTAAAGGTTATGACCAGAAAATCGTTTGGCGTTTCTATGGGTACAAATTTTATCAGACCAAAAACCAAAAGGGGCGCAAGGGTAGCCAAAATTTCGCTCCATACGCTAATGCGCCACCAATACCAACGCAAAATTAGCACTGCCCCCAAGCCTGCACCTGCCGTAACCAAAAACTCGAAGGCGGCTTTGAGGGTAGAAAGTTGTGCCGTCGCCCATAGCCCTACGCCCATCAAAACTAAGATACATATTTGAGAAAGGCGCACCAAATTAAAACCTGTTTCGGCATTTTGGGCTTTCTTTTTATCGTAAAAAATAGGGACAAGAAAATCATTCACCAAATAACTTGCACCCCAATTCAGTTGGGTAGAAATCGTACTCATGTAGGCAGCAAAAAAGGCAGCCAAGAGTAAGCCCTTCAAGCCCGAAGGCAGAAAATCGCGCATGGCATAGACATAGCCCAACTTTTTATCAGCGGCAGGCAAATCAGGGTATAAAATCGTAGCGGCTAATCCTACCAAAATCCAGACCCAAGGGCGCAAACCGAAGTGTGCTAATTGGAAAAAAAGCGTCGCACCGAAGGCGTGTTTTTCGTTTTTTGCCGACATCATACGCTGCACAACATAGCCGCCGCCGCCCGGCTCCGAACCCGGATACCAACTTGCCCACCATTGCACAAAAACGTAGGAAAAGAAGGTTACGGCACTGATGGTCAGCACTTCGGCGGTTTGGGACGCAATTTGAGTTGGTTCTGAAAAGTCGAGGGTAGGAAAAAAGGCAAGACTTGAAGTTGGCAGTTTGGCAATAAGTCCGCTCATGCCACCGATACCTTCGCTGCTCACGACTAAATACGCCAAGATGGTGCAGCCTATCATCGCAATTACAAACTGTATCGCATCTGTAACCACTACGCCTCTCAGACCCGAAAGTGCCGAATATAGCACCACAAAAGCCATTGCCGCACCTGTCCAGATGAAAGCCTCTGTTTTGCTAAGTTCGAAAAAGACTTCCAAAATAGACATAAGGGCTACATTGACCCACGCCATGACAATCGCATTGAGAAAGATGCCCAGATAGAGGGCGCGGAAGTAGCGCAAATAAGTGGCTTTTTTGCCTGCATAACGCAGCGTAATAAATTCAACATCTGTGAGCGTGCCTGCTTTTCGCCAATATCGCGCAAAGAAAAAAACGGTGAGCATGCCGCCAATCATACCATTCCACCAAATCCAATTGCCGCTGATGCCATTCTGTGCCACTAGTTCGGTGATAAGCAACGGCGTATCGGCGGCAAAGGTAGTCGCGACCATCGATGTTCCTGCCAACCACCAAGGCAGATTGCGTCCGCCCAGAAAAAATTGCTCTAAGTTGCGGTTGCTTTTTTGGGTATAACGCAGGCTTACTACCAAAATCAGCAGAAAAAATAGCCCAATTAGACTATAATCCAAATAAGAAAGGGTCATGGTACGATTTTTTGTTATCTTTGTAGGAAGTGGCTAAAAAAGTCAAATTGCGCCAAAGATAGGGTTTCATTTTTGATACACAAAAAGAAAACCTTACAAACAAGGTTCATACCTTAGAAACGCTTTGCCACTTTTTGCCGCTGGATAAGAAAAGGCAAGAGAAGGCAGAAAATATCGCAACGCACACAAAAGCACTCAAAACCATTGAGAAGGATTGAAGGGTTTGAAAAG
This sequence comes from Hugenholtzia roseola DSM 9546, assembly GCF_000422585.1. NCBI lineage: Bacteria > Pseudomonadati > Bacteroidota > Cytophagia > Cytophagales > Bernardetiaceae > Hugenholtzia > Hugenholtzia roseola. Next base: position 124,267 of record NZ_KE383882.1, on the reverse strand, counting down.
AAAATGATGAAGTGCCTATTCTTCTGACTCTTGGGGTCTGAAATAGCCTACAAAACGCTACTTTTAGCCTTGAAAGTGCCTTTTTTTTGCCTTAGAAAGGCGAAAATCGTTTTTTTTGCCAAAAAGCCTTATTTTTGCGGTTACGTTCTTGGAAAACGATTTGCTCACCATTAAAGAGAATATAGAAGTGGATTTATTCGAGAAATTACAATCTAACAAAGGTCCCTTAGGACAACACGCCCATATTGCACATGGCTATTTTGCATTTCCCAAGTTAGAAGGCGAAATCAAGCCGCGCATGCGTTTTAGAGGAAAAGAAGTATTGACATGGAGCTTAAATAACTACTTAGGATTGGCAAATCACCCTGACATCCGTCGCGTGGACACTGAAGCCACTGCACAATGGGGGTTAGCCTACCCTATGGGCGCACGTATGATGTCGGGCAATTCTAATATCATCGAGCAATTTGAAGCACAATTATCAGAATTTGTAGGCAAAGAAGACACGATGGTCTTGAATTACGGGTATCAGGGCATTATGTCGGTGATTGACGCACTCTTAGACCGCAAAGATGTAGTTGTGTATGATTCCGAATGTCATGCCTGTATCATCGATGGCTTGCGCATGAGCCTTGCCAAGCGTTTTGTATTTCCTCACAACGACATTGCCAACTGCGAAAAGCAATTAGAACGCGCCACCAAGTGGGCAGAAAAAACAGGCGGCTCTATCTTAGTCATTACCGAAGGCGTGTTCGGTATGCTCGGCGACCAAGGCAATCTCAAAGACATCGTCGCTTTGAAAGAAAAATTCCAATTCCGCCTTTTAGTAGATGATGCGCATGGCTTCGGTACGATGGGGGAAAAAGGTATCGGTACGGGGGAAGCGCAAGGCGTACAAGCAGAAATAGACCTCTATTTTTCTACCTTTGCCAAGTCTATGGCAAGTGTAGGTGCTTTTATTTCAGGCGAAGAACGCGCCATTAGCTACCTGCGCTACAATACGCGCTCACAGATTTATGCCAAGACCTTGCCTATGCCTATCGTTGTGGGCAATATGAAGCGTCTGGAAATGCTGCGCACGATGCCCGAACTCAAAGACCAACTCTGGACGGTTGTCAATGCCCTACAAAATGGCTTGAAAGAGCGCGGCTTTAATATCGGCAAGACAGAATCGCCCGTTACGCCTGTTTTCCTAAGCGGCGGCAACAACGAAGCGGCAAATCTTATCATCGACCTGCGTGAAAATTACAATATCTTCTGTTCGGTCGTTATCTATCCCGTTGTGCCAAAAGATGTCATTATGTTGCGTCTTATCCCAACGGCTTCGCACACCTTAGATGATGTAAAAACTACCATCGAGGCTTTCGAGCAAATTTCGGACAAGCTCAAAAGTGGCTTCTATGCCAACGCCGAAATCAATGTGAGCCTATAAGCTCTCCTCTCAAAGCCCTAAGTAAGCCCCCAAACGAGCCGCGCTTAGGGTTTGCCCACCCAACTCCTATCTGACTCCGACAGCGTAGCAGTTGTGTTTTTCTTTTTTTCTAAATCTTTTCCGTATTCTCTTTAATTTTATTTTTGCTATGGCAGAAAATCCGTACAACAAAATCGAGGCGATTATCACCGAATTGAAGGCTGATTTCGAGAAATTTTATGAAAAAGACAATCAAGCCGCAGGAACACGTATCCGCAAAGGCATGCAAGAGCTAAAAGTCTTAGCACAAGATACGCGCAAAGAGGTGCAAGACATCAAAAATGCACGTGCCAAGGCGGAAGCCGATGCCAAGAAAAAGTAAGCCCTGCTTCCTGCAACGCGCTGAAACCTGCTCTTTTTACCCTAAATCGTCAAATCTTTCCGACGATTTAGGGTTTTGATTTCTACGAGCAGACGCTAAAAAACGTAGAAAATTGCGGAAAAACTTAGCATTTTCCAAATAATTTGTATTTTTGTGGTATGACAAGTCAAATCAGCCCTTCGCTATCTTCCGCGACCCTGACGCACGAATCCACTATGCACACTTTCCCGACCCTACCTCTGAAAGGTAACCCTGACGCTATCTTTGTCAAGGCTTCACAAGGCGTGCTTACGGCGAAAGATGAATGGCTCTATGATTTTGCCCCAGACAAATTAGCTCCCAAAGTCGCATTTTTTATCCAGACCTACGAAAAGGAACGCCTCCGTTGGCAGCAGGCAGGGCAGCGTGCCTTTGCCCACCAATTTGTCGCCCCCCTTATCAAATGGACTCCCGAACTGATAGAACATCTGACCCAAAATCGCCCCTTGCAGCTTGATTTAGAGGCGTTTAGATGGGCAGCCTATCGCCCTTTCATAAAAAAAAGAACTTATTTTGCCCCCCTTATTACGCACCGCCCTTATCAGCAGCCTTGCTTTTTTCCCTTTCAGGGTCAGGTAGAAAATCCTACACTTTGTCTAACGTATCACAAGCAAGTACCCCTAACCGTTCATGCCGTTAAGCATCTGCCCGATAATGGCTATGGCTCACGCGCTACCCAGAGTTTTTCTCTTTTTTGGTATGATGAAAACGGGCAGCGTCAGGACAATATTTCAGACGCAGCCTTAGAAAAGTTCAAAAATCATTATGCCAATATTAGTTTTAAAATAAAAGCCAAAAATATTCACGAACTAAAAGCCTCCCTACAAAAAGTAAGAGAAGCAAAAGGAGACGGCATCAAGCCCATCAAAAAAGAGGACATTTTTGCCTATGTATATGCTGTTTTGCAAAGCCTTGATAAAAAAGATTTTCAATACCAAATTCCGCTCTACAAAGATTTTTGGAAGTGGGTACAATGGGGCAGAGAACTCCTGACATTGCACCTTGATTACGAACAAGCACCTCGCTACCCTTTGGAACGCATCACGCATGTAGGGCAGGCGTATCGCGATACGCCAAATCTAAATAGCTTAGATGGAAAAGAAACTTTTGCAGCCAGCACAAAAAAAGTATCACATTTGAAATCATATCCTGCACAGGGGCGTATTCGCATTGATGCCGAAACAGAATTGGCAGCCATTCCGCTTGCCGCTTGGCGATACCGTTTGGCAGGCAAACCCGCGATTGAATGGGTCTTGCAACATTATCAACCGCGCCATTTGCGCGATAAAAGCCTGCAAAAGTTAGTGGCAGAGGGCAGGTTTGCGCCTTACGATTTAAAACAGGAGAAAGAAAACCTAATTAGCCTACTCGGAAAAGTGGTGCAGGTTGCGCTAAAAAGTGTAGAGATTTTAGAACAAATCAGACAAGAAGCCACTCAAAACCCGTAGATTTTACAAACTCCCCCTTTGATAAGCGCGTCAGAAACGAAAAAATGCGTAAATTTGATTTTATTAGACCTAAAAAAAATCGACATGGCGTGTAGCAGTTGTGGCACAAAAAAGACGCAAACAGGACAGGTGCAGGGCTGCCAAAATAATGGCTCCTGCGGCACTTCGGGCTGCAATAAAGTCAATCAATTTGATTGGCTCTCGCATCTCGAAATTCCCGACCCAACTCCTTTTCCTTTTGTGGAGGTCAAATTTAAGGGCGGTAGGAAGGGCTACTACCGAAATGAGCAGGGCATAGACCTACAAATTGGCGACTATGTCGTCGTAGAGGCGTTGCGTGGCTACCATATCGGCATGGTTTCCCTGCGTGGCGAATTGGTGCGCTTGCAGATGAAAAAGCTAAAACTAAATACCCAAGACGCAAATCTTACCGAAATTTGGCGCATGGCACAGGCTCGCGACATGGAAAAATTTGCCGAATCGCGCCGAAGAGAACTGCCGACACTTTACCGCTCGCGACAGGTTGTGATAGAATTAAACCTAAATATGAAAATCTCTGATGTAGAATTTCAGGCAGACGGTACAAAGGCTACTTTTTACTATTCTGCCGACCACCGCGTAGATTTTCGCGAGCTTATCAAATGTTTGGGCATGGAGTTTCGGGTCAGGATAGAAATGCGACAAATCAATGTGCGGCAAGAGTCGGCGCGTATTGGGGGGATTGGTTCGTGTGGGCGCGAATTGTGTTGTTCTACTTGGCTTGCCGACCTCAAAAATATAGAGCCTATCATTGCCCGTTATCAAAATCTTTCTATCAATGCTCAAAAAGTTACAGGACAGTGTGGCAGATTAAAATGTTGTCTTAACTATGAATTAGATACTTATTTAGACGCTTTACACGACATTCCACAAGTTCCCAACGAAGAACTTACCACAGGTTTGGGTATTGCACGCCTACAAAAGACCGATATTTTTAAAAAAATACTTTGGTTTAGTTATCAATTTGAAGGCGACGGCGACTGGTATCCCCTTACGGCGGAACAGGTAACGCAGGCTTTGCAGTGGCAAAAAGAGGGGCTTATCATACCCTCCTTGCAAGCCGATGAGTGGGGACTTTTAGAAAATGCAGTTTCAAATAAAAACGAGTCAGGTTTAAATCAGAAAAAAGAGAAAAGTCTAAATCGCAACACACGACGACAAACAGATAGTCAGGAGTACGAATAAACCCATTGAATCGCTATCTTGCCCCAACAATGCCTTGTGATAGTCTTTTAAGACAAAAAATAAAAAACAGAAAACAGTTGAAAATATAGCTAAAAATGAAAGCAGTTATCCAACGTGTAAGTCAGGCTTCGGTAGAGGTCGAGGGCAAAACTGTGGGCAGCATCTCACAAGGTTTGCTTGTCTTATTGGGTATCAGTCAGCAAGATACGCCACAAGAAGTTGAAAAGTTGGCACAAAAAATCGTCAATTTACGTATCTTTTCTGATGCCGAAGGTAAGATGAATCGTTCTTTGCTCGAAAGCGAGGGCGAGGTTTTATTGGTGAGTCAATTTACTTTGATGGCAGATACACGCAAGGGCAATCGCCCTTCTTTTGCCGCCGCTGCCGCGCCTCCTTTGGCATTGCCGCTTTATGAAGCTATGCAGCGAAGGTTGAGCGAACTTTTACAGAAAGATGTACCCACAGGGGTCTTTGGGGCAATGATGCAGGTACGACTTTGCAATGAAGGTCCCGTTACGATTATTTTAGATACTGAAAAATAAATTGAACCCAAATAATGAAAATTCTTTTCCTCACCCATTATGCCCTGCTCTATGGGGCTAATCGTTCGCTGCTTTCTTTGGTAGAAAATTTTGCTGCGCGTGGGGTGCAGGTTTGGGTTTGGATAGGCGAAAAAGGCGATTTGGGAGAATATCTGCAAGCGCGAAAAATCCCATTTTGGGAAAAAGATTTTCCTATCTCGATGCATTACGCGCCTGAAAATGAGGCATTTTGGAAAAAAAAAGCAAGGTTTGTATTCAATAAGTTTAAAATTTTAGAAAAAAAACACAAACAAAAAAAAGCAATTTCTTGGGCATTAGAAACGATAAAAAAAGAAAAAATAGAATTCGACTTTATCTATTCCAATTCTACCGTCTTTGAAGTAGGTACGATTTTGGCGCAAAAACTTCGACTGCCTCACGTGCAGCACCTGCGCGAATTTGGTTATGATGACTATTTTTTAAAGCCTGACGCTGGTCTGGACGCTCATTTCAAACGTCTGGCGGCTGCTCAAATCAAAATTTGCATCTCGAAAGCGATTGAAACGCATTATTTCGGAACATTAAGCCCTGAATTGCGACAAAAAAATGCAATTTTTCAAATCTACAATGGCGTTTTGAGTAAGGAGGAGGGGCTGAAAAGGGAAAAGTTGAAAAAACAAAATGATTTGCAAAACAAAGCAGAAGCAAATAAAACTGCTACTTTTCTTTTTATCGGACTAATACACCCCAACAAAGGCACGCACGAAGCGATTGAGGCTTTGGGGTTGCTCAAACGCGCTTATCCGCAGTTGGCAGAGGTACGTCTTCAAATTGTTGGCACTTGCAATGTGAAAGGCTATCAAGCAAAGTTAGAAGAATTGGTAGCGCAATATAAATTAGAAAAACAAGTAGATTTTGTAGGATTTGTGTCTAATCCAAGTATTTTTTATCAAAATTCTGTTGCGTTGTTGGTTTGTTCTAAAAAAGAGGGCATGGGTAGAGTTACGGCAGAGGCGATGTTGGGCAGCTGTGTGGTAATTGCTAAAAAAAGTGGTGCTAATATCGAACTTATTACAGAAGGCGAAACAGGTTTCTTTTACGAATCAGTTTCGGATTTAGCTTTAAAAATGGTTGAAGTATTAGAAAATAAAGAAAAATGTGAACAGATAGCAGCAAAGGCATTTGATTTTGCCAAGCGTCATTTTTTGATAGAAAACTATGCAGCGGCGGTTTTTGAGGTTTTAGAAAATTACCAAAAAAATAGCACCATTTAAAATTTTACCCTAAGCGGCGGTTTCCTATCGCGTTTTGTGTGCCATCTAAAATTCGGATACGCTGTATTTTTGTGCCTAATTTAATGTTATTTAAAAATTCAAAACCTTTTACTACTTGCCCAAAACAAGTATGGTTGTCGTCTAAATAGGCTATATCGCGCTCGCCCAAACAGACGAAAAATTGCGAACTTGCCGTATCTCTGCCCGAATGTGCCATAGAAAGCGTACCTAATTTATGGGCTTGATTGTCGCCAAAAAGTTCGCAACGAATAAAATAGCCTGCATTTCCCGTACCATTTCCTTTTGGGCAGCCTGTTTGCGCCAAAACATTGGGAATGACTTTATGAAAAATCAGACCATTATAGAAGCCGCGCTGCACTAAGTAACAAAAATTAGCGACTGTAATGGGCGCATCACGCTCAAAAAGGTCGACAAGAAGTTCTGCGCCGCCTTCGAGTAGGATTGAGGCTTGTAGTTTTTCCATACAAAAGACGACTATTTTTAGAAGGAATCGAAGTGGTGGTAGCCCTCCCAGCGAGTAGGATAGAGCCAAGTAACGTCGCGTGTGAAGATGGTAATACCCACGATTTGGTCGCTTTGCTCTTCGCTATAAATCGGACTTAGTTCAATTTCGTAATAAACATCTTCGTAATCGTAACTCTTCACCGTCGAGATGATGGTATAAGATTCACCTTTGAGTGCGCGTTCGTAGAAAGGTCGCCAATATTCCAACTGGGCGGGAGTCATAATTTCTAAAATATTGACCCCTGCGGGTACTTCTACCCCCTTGATGCGGCGCAAGAGGCTCGAATAGGCGTGATTTAGGAATTTGATGTTAAAGTTTTGGTCTAATGCCAAAATCATTGTTTTGGTATTATTCACAACTGCATCTAAGATATTCGCCTTTTTGCGTAGCTCGCGTTGGCTTCGTTCCATCTCTTCCTGTGTAGCCGCCAACTCTTCCATATTTTGGCGCATCTCTTCTTCTTGCGCTCGCATCTGTTCGGTAAACATTTGCGATTCTTCCAAAAGTTGGCGCGTGCGCTCATTGGTCTTGACTGTGGCTAAGGTAGCGGCGATATTGGCTGAAATGCTCTGCACAAATTCTATCTGATAGGTTTCTAAACTTTGAAAAGAGGCAATTTCTAATACGCCATAGATAGTTTCGTTCATTAAAAGTGGCATCACCAGCAAGGCACTTGGCGTAGCCGCACCCATGCCAGAGGTAATGTAGGTGTAGCCATTTGGCACTTGTTCCAAATAGGTATGCTCTTTTTCTAATACCGTTTGCCCGATAATACCTTGTCCAACGGCAATTTCTTTTTCCAAATAGCGGCGTTTGTCGTAGGCGTAGGCGGCTTGCAAAACTAATGCTTCTTTTCCTAAATCTTTTTGTAAAATATAAACTGCCCCCTGATTTGCACCCAAATAGCGTACTAATTCGGAAATGACCTGATAAGAAAGCTCTTGAATATCCTCATTTGAAGTGCGCAAGATATTACCGAAAATGGCAATGCCTTCATTTGCCCAGTTGCGTCTTCGGTCGGCTTCGGCGTTGATTTTGAGGTTGTTACGCATTTCCAAAAGGGCAAAACTGATGCTATCTTCGGCACTTCGCTCGCGTAGGGGCGCGTCGTAGTTGCCTTGCCCTACATTTTTAGCAAATTCGGAAATCGTTGCCAAGCCCTGTGAAAGGTTTGCCAAACTTTTGCGTAATTGACTAATCTCATCTTTTTGGCGGCTATAAACAGGGCGTAAGACCTTGCCTTCGCTCAAACTGTCTATATTGCGCTTGATACGGCTTAAAGGTTTGATGCCATAATCAATAATAAAGGTATAAGCCAAAATCAATAAAAAGAGGTGAAGGGGCAGCAAAGCAAACCAAAAAGTTCGCGCCGCTAAGGTTTCCTTCTGCTCTTGCTCGATGCGATAGGCTTGTCCTAAGTTTTGAAGCGACAAAATAAGCGGGTCTATGTTGCGCGTAATTTGGCTGATGTGCTTGGTGAGCATGGGATTGACCACTTCAAGGGAGAGTGAATCGCGCAAGTATTGGTTTTGTTTTGGCAGCGGCTCTGAAAAAAGGCTGGCTAAATCGTCGGTCGCTTCTATGTCCATAGGCGCGTCCGATTTTTCTCTGGATTGATAGAAAAAAAAGGTGCTATCGTGATGCAGGGGTTGTGCCAAAAGAAAACGATAACTTTTTTCTACCTCCTGCCACTGTTTTTCGATGAGCAAAAGTTGGGGCAATACTTCTTCGCTGGTCGGCTCGATTTGGTAGGAAATTTTGGTATAAATATCGAGGTACGCACCTCCATTTTTAAGAAGTTGCTGCTGTTTTTTTATCTTTTCGAGGTAATTAACCAAATCATTCAAACTGGTAGGCTGATGGAAATAGAGGGCGTTGCGCATAAAAAAGATGCTGCGTTGCAAAAGCAAAGCATGCTGCCCTACCAAATCAGACTTGGCGCGGTACTCTTCTTGTTGTGATTGTAGATACCATTGGTGGCTACTATGAAAGACAAGCAATAGCCCTAAGCCTATGAAAAATAGGGCAATCCGCTGTTGTAGCGTCCAACTAATTTGTGAGAGGCGTTTTTTCCAAGTCATACGAGCCGAATTACGAGCCAAATCAGGCAAACGAAAAGATGCGTTAAGATAGTCATTTTTTACCGATTTCCTACTTTCAAACGAAGAAAAAGCAATTTTTTTGCCGTTTTTCCTTTTTGCAGAGCTATCAAACAAAGAAAACCCCTTCGCAACAGCAAAAGAGGGCGAAAGGTAGTTCGGTTAAGTTTTAAAAATCGCTTGTCAATGGATAGGGCAGAGGCGCAGACAAAGGTTTACATTTGATTTTGTTTTTTTAGTGTTCGGAAGACTCGCCGAACAGGGTATATTTTTAAAATATATTTATTTTATTACTTTTTGAATATCAAAGCGTTCTATAACAAAATAGACATAATTACCTATCACACTTGAATTACTAATCCAATCTTTAAAATAAAAATTTATCAAACCACAATTAACTGTTACTGGATTAATACTTTTTAGTTGACCATAACAATAATAGCGACATCTATTATTTTCTGATTGTATTAATTCTACTTTACAATTTTTGTTCTCTGTCCAAAATATAAGTTCTGATACTTCATCTTCAAGAAAATCAAAGTAAACTTCAGCTATTTCATTTTCTTTAAAGTTGCAAGGATGACAGAAAGCCCAGAAAACTGCCCCATTTATTTCAAATAGCACATCTGCTTCAGGATTTTCCTTGTCAAACCAATCTATTTGTTTTATAAAAACTTTATATTTTTTCATAGTTTTTATATTAAGCTAAGTTCTGATGCTAATTTTATATGAAAAGTAGAAATTGTAGAGCCTCACATTGGGCGTACCCCATATCACACATTGAACCAACAAAATCTCACTTATCATCTTTTTCCACTAATTATCCTGCACAAGCAACAGCCAACTACGCCTAATAAGGTTACAACTCTTTACTTAATTTGCGAATTTCCTCGATAGATAGTTTTGTGAGTTTGGCGGTTTTTTCGACAGAAAGCCCATCTTGTAAGCAAGAAATCGCTAACTCACGGCGAGCTTCGAGCTTGCCTTCAAGTTTGCCTTTCTCTAAGCCTTTCTCTATACCTTTCTCTATGCCTTTTTGCAAGCCTTTTTCCAAACCTTTTTCCAAACCTTGCAAATAAAAGTCATCTTTTTCGATGTCGTATCCTATCGTTCCCATATTTCCTAATTGGTTTTGAATGATTTTTGGAAGTTTATTGCGCAGACGTGCCAACACAAGCAACTGCTTGACATACTTATTTAACGCAGTGAGGTCGGTTTTTAGTTGCGAAAGGCGAAATAAAATTTTACGAACTACCTCTTCCTGCTTCTCCTTTTCAAAATCTGCCAAAACAGCCATAATGACCTCTTCGGCATTTTCAGATTCGATAAATTCTTTGTAAGAATAATCTCTAAAAGACTTTAATTGAAAGCCTGTGAATACCTCCGACGGCGCAAGGGTAGCACGCATATTGCTGGGCGTTTCACCTAAGTAATAAACGATTTGAATAATAGGCTTTTGATATTTTTTTTGTAAAATGGCATAATATTCTTGCATGCGAAGCACCATATTAGGCTCATCTCTTGCTTGAAATTCTAATTGTAGGATAAATTCTTTTTCGTCTTGGGTGGTGATAAAGATTAGAAAGTCCGCTTCTCGTTCTAAGGTAGTTTGTAACTTATCTTTTAATAAAGTATGCTCTTTAATTTGAAAACCTAACTGCCTTTTTGAAAACTGCAAAATATAGGCTAAGATATTTTCCTTTAAAATTTTATCGTAAAGATTTTGTTCTTTTTGATTAGTTTTTTCGTCTTCCATAAAAGGCTTTATGAGCTAATTAGAGTGTGAAGGTACGCTTTTTTTTGAAAATGTCAGCACTTTGGGTAGTTTTTTCTACGCGCTATTTGAGATTCCGCAATGGGTAAGGCAGAGGCGGCTTTGGGTTTTAAAAAGTGCGATTTTATTCTAATAAAAAAATAGAGACAAGGCAAACCTTGTCCCTACTTGGTTTTGGGTCAGAAAAAAGAAATTCTCTTTTCGCGCTTATATCGCTTCGCCTTCGGTGGGTGCGTCGGTAGCTCCAATATTGGGGCTTGCTTCGGCTACCTGCCATTCTTGGGCTGTGCCATTGGCATAACGTTGGTAGTTGGTCGGATTTTTAAAGGGGCGTGCGCCAATCAAACGCTCTAAGTCTGTTTGGAAGATGACCTCCTTTTTAAGTAGCTCTTGGGCAATGATGTCCAGTTCTTTGCGCTTTTCTACCAACAATTTGTGTGTGCGCTCGTGTGCCTGACTGACCAAATTTTTTACCTCTTGGTCTATGATTTCGGCGGTATTTTCCGAATAAGGCTTGGTCATGCTGTATTCTGATTGTTGCGAATCGTAGAAAGAGATGTTACCAATAGCCTGATTCATGCCATAGACCGTAACCATGCTGTATGCCATTTTGGTGATGCGCTCCAAATCGGAAAGCGCACCTGTGGAGATTTTACCAAAAACGACTTCTTCGGCTACTCTGCCGCCCAAAAGGGCGCACATTTCGTCTATAAATTGTTCGGTGCGGTACAAATAACGCTCATTGGGGAGGTACTGTGCATAACCCAAGGCGGCTACGCCACGCGGCACGATACTGACCTTTACTAAGGGGTCGGTGTGTTCTAAAAACCAGCCCACAACGGCGTGTCCTGCTTCATGGTAGGCGACAATTTCTTTTTCTTCGGGCGAGATGATTTTATTTTTCTTCTCCAAACCCCCAATTACCCTATCAATCGCCGATTCGAAGTCTTCCAACTCTACGGCTTTTTTGCCTTTTCGGGCGGCAATAAGGGCGGCTTCGTTGCAGACATTGGCAATCTCTGCCCCTGCAAAGCCGGGCGTTTGGGCGGCTAATTTTTTTACGTCTAAGTCGGGCGATTTCTTCAAAGGCTCTAAATGCACTTTGAAAATCGCTTCTCTGCCCTTTATGTCGGGTTTATCTACTGAAATGTGTCTATCAAATCGTCCAGGGCGTAAAAGGGCATTGTCTAACACATCAGGGCGGTTTGTGGCTGCCATGATAATCACGCCTGCGTCGGTAGAAAAACCGTCCATTTCTACCAAAAGCGAATTGAGTGTATTTTCGCGCTCGTCGTTAGAGCCGGGCATGCGGCTGCCGCCACGTGAGCGTCCGATGGCATCGATTTCATCTATAAAGATGATACAAGGAGCTTTTTCTTTGGCTTGTTTGAAGAGGTCGCGCACACGTGCTGCCCCTACGCCTACAAACATTTCTACAAAGTCAGAACCTGAAAGCGAAAAGAAAGGTACGCCCGATTCGCCTGCGACGGCTTTGGCAAGAAGGGTTTTTCCCGTCCCCGGAGGACCTACCAAAAGAACGCCTTTTGGTATCTTGCCGCCTAATTCGGTGTAGCGGCTCGGATTTTTTAGGAAATCGACAATCTCCTCGATTTCTTCCTTCGCCTCATCTAAGCCTGCCACATCTGCAAAGGTTATCTTGACTTTGCTTTCGGCATCAAAGACCGAAACACGCGCCTTGCCGATATTAAAGAGTTGTCCGCCGCCTGCGCCTCCTGTCATGCGACGCATAAGAAACCAGAATCCGACTACTAATAAAATTAGGAAGCCCCAAGTGGCTAAGATGCCGCTCAAATCGGTGCGCTCCTCTATTTTGTAGGGGATTTCGGTTTTGGTTTCGGCTAAAAGTTTTTCAAACTTGTCTTGAAAGTTTTCCGCTGTGATGACGCGAAAGGCGTATTGAGGCGATTGCGGATTGACTAAACCCAAAGGGTTTTGTTTTTGTAAGACCTGTGCGTATTTTTCCTTTTGCAGGGCTTCGGGAGTCAGGACTACCTCGACGACGTTTTCGTTCTTGACGATAATAATTTCCTTGACTTCGCCTGCTCGTACCATGCGCTCGAAATTGCCTATGTCGGTCTTGACGGCGGTACTACGGCTCAAATACATCAGTCCTAAGACGACTACCGCCGAAATGATAAGTAGCCAAAGCTGGTAGGAATTGCGCTGTGGCGATTTGGGCAGCAGGTTTTTATTTTGATTCGGATTTGTTGCCATTTATAGAAAGAGAATATGATTACAAGAATAGAGTTGGGAAAGAAGCCCAAGCGCGTAACGCAAGCCTCTTGGAGGGTGGGAAGCAGGGGCGGCTTCGGTGCGCCTTCTTGTTTGGGGAAACACGCCAAACAAGGACTTTGTTAGGAAGTAGGCGATAAAAGCAAGAGTCTGCCTACTTATTTTTCGCAGGCTTAGAGCATTTTGCCCTCGTCGGAAAAGCGGATTCTTTTGGCATCACCCCAAAGTTCTTCTATGTCGTAGCGTTGGCGTTTTTCTTCCTGAAAAATATGTACCACTACATCGATATAGTCTATCAAAACCCATTCGCCCTTGCGCTCGCCTTCCACGCTACGGGCATATTCGGCTAATTCCCTTTTTACTTGTATTTCTACGGCATCTTTAAGGGCATTGACGTGCGTATCGGAAGTGCCTGTGCAGATGACAAAATAATCTACGACGGCTTTTTGCAGGTGTCTTAAATCTAAGAGAACAATGTCTTTGCCTTTTCGTTCAATTAGTCCATTGATAATGACTTGGCTAAGGGTTTGAGAGTCGGCTTGTGTTTTTTTTATCATCATAAAATTGGCTACATAGAAATAAAATGAGTATGCAGGAGCAAGGCTTGCAAGAGTTAGTCCAAATACGCAAAAAGCGGCTTTTGGGTTCATTTTTGCCCTTTGTAGGCTTGCTTGTCAGGTTTGGAACGCTTGCTACGCCAAAGTGCAGCCGCTAAGAGGCAAAAGACGACCAAAGATAGGTAAAAATACTGTCATATTGGCATCTTTTCGAATGAAATTTCGCCTGCCTTCATTTTCCAAAAAATCGCTGCCAAAGCCAAACCAATCCCTGCCCAATTCTACCAAAAAAACGCTTCTCGAATTGCCAAAAAAAGCGAAACTGCCCCAAAAGCGCACCATAGCCCAAGAGTAAGACCTGATAGGCAGGAAAAACCGTCAGCCACCAAATAAGGCTGCGTTTCCAAAAGGGTGTTGTTGCCTCTACCCCTAAGTAGGCGTAAATCGGGATTTTGAGATACATCGCCGAAAAGCCTGTCAGGGCAAAAACACAGAGGATAAGCAAGACCTGCCAATTACTTTCTACCTGCCAACGCTGACGAAGGCGTTGCAGCCACGAGGGAGAGGGATTATCCATGCCAAAGGAAGTCGGGAAAGAAAAAGAAAAGTGCGAAAGAAGCCCAAAGGTAGCGATTTTTTGACACTTTCCTTTTCAACTGCTTATCCCATCTGAATTTCCCTTTTTTCCCACTTGGTTTGGCAAAACGCCAAAAAACACTAAAAAAACCAGATTTCCCTATCCAAAATTTTAAAAAACCTAAAAAGAATAAACATTTTAAAGAAAAAAGTAGTATATTTGTGCCAACAGATAGGGCTTTATAGCCTTTTAACAAGATAAAATAGCCCTATCGCTCTATTCGTTTCCTTCCAAAACTACTCTATTTTCTTACCAACCACACACCATTTATGCCTCAAATAACGCTCACGCCTACCCAACTTGCCGAAATGATAGCACGTTATGAGCGCAGGCTGGCACTCATTACCAAAGAAGCGGAGGATATCAGGAGTGTCTTAGCACAGCTCAAACAAGCGCAAGCCGAACATTTCCCCAAAAAGCAAGAGTCCGCAATCGGTATCAAAGAGCTACAAAATGCGCAAGATGCGATGCTACACGAAGATATTTTACCTTCCGACTCGGATTTGCCTTTGGCAGCGTTGCCCAAAAGACGCGGAAAGCGCATCAACTGGGAAGAATTTATCCTTGAACATTTGGCGAAAAAAGGCTCGCTTATGTTTAAAAAAGAATTGCGACTCTTGGCATTTAAAGATGAAAGAATCGGCGACCGAAATAGGGAGCAGGTTGATAGGGCTTTATCGGCGGCTCTTTTTAAATTAGGGAAAGAAATTGGCAAATTGCAGGTAGAAGGCAAGAAAGGACTGGTCTATGGGCTGCCACATTGGTTTGATGCACAAGGCAATCCTTTGGCGCAATACCTCCCTGCACACCTCAATCCCGAAGAATTAAGCCCACTGACGCATAACGTAGAAGCCTAATTTTGTGCCTATACAAAAAAAGTATTCTTCCCAACTGCAAAACGCAAAGCCCTCGCCTTTCAAGGTAGGGCTTTATTTTTTTCGCGTTTTTTCAAAATTTTTCCTTTTCAAATAGGCAAAAGAAGCCCAAATTTCGCGCTTTTTCAGGTAGTCAAAATCGTCTTCTTTTTCAAAGGCTTCGCGCTCGAAAAAAATATCGTAGTAGGCTTCGTAGTGGTTTTTGTTCCGAAAAATTCTATTGTAGAGATAATGTGCCACATACAAGACGTAAAAAGGCAGAATGAGCAGCTCTATTTGCTGACGGAGGTGGATTTTTTCGTGATTGAGCAGGCGCAGGTTGTTGCGGTCGGAGCGGCGGCGCAAAAGCACAAAAGGGTACAATGCCATGCCCATTGGGGGCTGATGCATCAGACGAAAAAGCCAAGGATTGTAGATGATAAACATAGCGATATAAACTTTTAGAAGCCCTTTGGAAGTGCAGTTTCTGGATTTTGAAACCCAAGGTACGCTTTTTTTGTCAAATCTCAAACCTAACTTTTTAGAATGAATTGCGTTTATCGCAAAAATACTTTTTTCACCCAATTTCTTTTTCTGATGAACACAACGGCACAAGAACAAGCCTCTGAAATTGTACAAAAACACGTCTTATGGTCGATGGGGTCGGGTCTAATTCCTTTTCCTATCGTCGATAGCATTGCCGTTACGGTAGTGCAGCTCGATATGTTACGCCAAATTTCGCACCTTTACGGCAAGGAGTTTTCGGAAAATATAGGCAAGTCGGTTATTTCGCTGCTCACCAGCGGTTTTTTGGTGCGACAAGGTGCGTCTTTTATCAAGGCGATTCCGATTTTGGGTTCGGTAGTGGGCGGCTTCTCGTTTTCTATTTTGGCGGGTGCTTCCACCTACGCCATTGGGCAAGTCTTTGTTCAGCATTTTGAAAGTGGCGGCGATTGGCTCAATTTTGATACCGATAAGTTTAAAAATTTCTACAAAGAGAAGTTTGAGCAGGGCAAAAAAGTTGCCCAAGATTTGAAAGACGAAGACCAACAGCCCAAAGCACAAGCCAAGCCCCAAGACAAAGCGGCAGCAGCAGAAACAGGCTCCAAAACAGAAACGCTTATCATTGAAAAGCTCAAAGAGCTACACGATTTGCACACCAAAGGGATTCTTTCCGAAGAAGAATATGAACGCCTCAAAGACAAGGTTTTGAAAGGAGAAGCCTAAATCTAAGACTTCAATCTGACAAATAAAATCGCGCTCATTCGCAGGGACAAGGCATCGCCTTGTCCGCAGTGAAATAAAAACACGTTTTCAGCCCTAAAATAGGTTTTGAGCCAAATTTTATTTCGTCTCCAATTTGATAAGATAAGGCTTTTTGCAAAACTTCCTCTGGCTGCCTTATTTATTTGGCGCGAGCCACTTGACAGGCTTCAATTTTTTCCCTAATTTGAGTCAGGCTTATGCGTCCTTGTCAGTGAGCCTTGTAGCAGAGAGCCTCCTCTTATTCACTGATTTGAAGATTTCAAATGATAAGGATTTGAGTCTGTCGAGGCGGAAAGGCAGGCGCAAGCGTGTGAAACTACCTGCGCTGCCTTGCTTCTATTTTTCTTCTTTCACCTTCAAAACAAATTCCCAATGGCAGAACTCATCAAGATTCACCCTGACAACCCACAGGAAAATAAAATTCGTCAGGTGGTAGAGTGCCTCCAAAAAGGCGGCATCATCATTTATCCTACTGATACGGTCTATGGTATCGGTTGCGACCTAACGCAAGCGCGTGCCGTAGAGAAAGTCTGCCGCATCAAGCAAGTCGACCCCAAAAAGATGCACCTCTCCTTTATTTGCAACGATTTGAGCGATTTGAGCCTCTATGCTCATAAAGTAAGCAATCACGTCTTTAAGGTCATGAAAAAAGCCCTGCCCGGTCCTTATACTTTTATCTTAGAATCGAGCAACAAAGTGCCTAAAATTGTAGGCATCAAGAAAAAAAGCGTTGGTATTCGCGTACCCGACCATAAAATTCCGCGCCTGATTGTGGAGCAGATGGGCAATCCGCTCGTAACGACTTCTTTAAAAACAGACGACGACATCATAGAATACCTAACAGACCCCTCCTTGATGATGGAAAAATTCGGACATCAGGTCGATATGATTATCGACGGCGGCTTGGGCAATACTATCGCCTCTACGGTTGTCAAGTGCATAGAAGAAAATATTTACCTTATCCGACAAGGTTTGGGCAATATCGAGGACTTTACCGACGTGCTGCCTATTTCGGAAATGCCCATTGAGGCTTAAATCGTAAAAGTCTTAGCTTTGAAAAGTAGATTTTTTCTTTTTTGATAAAAAGTATAAAAATTTGCTAATGGCGTAGGAAACGCGCCAACTTATCAGCTTCTCCCTGCCAAAGTATCGCCTCTAAGGGTGTGATTTGTGCAGGGATTTCTTTCTGCCAAGTCAAAAAGGCGGCATCAGAAAATAAGTTGGAATCCAGCGCGGTAAAATTTGTAAAAAAACACGCAGGGAGCGTCCCAAACTGACTTTTCCAGAAAATATTATTTTGCAATAAGATTTTATTTTTGAAAAAAAGCCCTTCGTATAGTTTGGTAGGAATACAGTTTTCGGTGCTTGCATTGGGCAAATAGGGAAGCAGCAGGTATTCGGCTCTTTGCATTGCCTGCCAAATTTGAAGCGGAGGGAGCGGCTCTGCCAAAATTTGTGCCTCTATGCGGGCTGCCTCACACGAGTTTTCTATCGCAAGTTTGATTTTTTGGCGATAAGCCGCAGAAGGCGCGTAGCCTATTATGCGCAAACGAAGGGAGGGCGAGGGAAAAAAATGGCATAGTTTTTCAAAAAAAAGAATCCCTTGCAGTGTTCCGTAGGCTTCGGTGAAAGTGCCTGTGAGTAGCCACTCATTTTTTTCTTTTTCTTTATTTTTTTCTGATGTTTGGTCAGATAAAAAGGCAGTAGGTTTAAATTTGTTCTCAATAATTTCATATTTTCTTTTTGATAAAAAATCAATTTCAAATACATAACAACGCTCTGCCACCAAGATTTTATCATAAAAAAGCGTACAAAAACGCTCATAGAGGCGCACCGCAGCGGAAAGCCCTTTTTTCAGAAAGGCAGGATAGACATTTTGATAGCGGATATTGCGGTAATAATTTTCGCGCAAATCATAGAGAAGCAAGGCTTTTTGTTTTGGGTTTTGAAAAAAGCAACAAACCCAACAGTTATAGCCTATTTTATACAAAAAGCCTACCCAAAGTAATTCTACTGCACCAATCAAGACCGTTTGTGGGCGGTAGTGCATAAGCCACCTTAGCAAGCCAAAACCTGCTCCTAAGCGGCGTAGGGAGTGGCGTGAAAAGCGAAAAAGGGGGTGAAAAAAAATTGAGTTCGCCGCCCCTTCTGTCTGTGTTCGGGAAAATGCTTGGGGCAAATTTCCATTATCAAAACCAATGATATGCACTTGATTATCAGGGCTTTGTTTGGCAAAAAATAGCCCTAACTTTTCGAAGTTTCGCACATCATCAATGGCTTTCAAGACGGTGGCTAAGGCTATTTTAGGCATCAAGGCGGCATTTGAACATCACAATAAAACCAAAATAAAACCAAATAAAGTTTCGTACTTATCTGGCTTTTCTCCTTTAAAGGCTAAAATTGCCCCAAATTGAGCAAGACCAACGTGCAGGCGTTTTCTGTTTCTATGCCTGCTTGTTTGGCTAATTTAGCTAATTCGGGATTTTCCGTACCGGGGTTGAAAAGCAAGCGTTTGGGTTTCGTTTTGAGGATAAAATCGTACCATTCGGGCTGATTTTTGACCCCTACATAAAGGGTTAGGGTGTCAATTTGTGCCTCTGGCATCGGATTTTTTTCGGTCAGAATGGGTTGTCCAAAGACTTCGCCTGCCTTGACACCGACAGGTACAATCGGGTGTCCATAGCGCGTCAGGAGCTGGGCAGCGGCGTAGGCGTATCTGTCGGGGTTGGTGGTTGCGCCTAAAATGAGGGTCTTTTTCATTTCAATACAGGATTAGCCGTTGGAATAGGGGTTAGGCATGGTTGAAAATCTCCTGCCAATCTATACCGCCCCATTTGCCTGACGACATGAGTAAAAGGTTGGTGTGTTTTAAATCTTCTTTGGCTACAAAGCTAACAAGTTCGGCGATGTCGGTAAAGACAAGTAAGTCTTCGCGTTGGAAGGCATCGCGCAATTCTTGACTCTCAAAGGTGGGCAGATTTTTCTGCGCCAATACCTGCGGATTGAAGTAGAGAAGTGCCTTGTCTGCTTGTTTGAGGCTGTGGCGATAATTTTCTAAAAAACGCTTATCCAAACTGCTAAAAGTATGCAATTCCAAACAAGCAATGAGGCGACGGTTGGGATACTGTGCCTTCACCGCCTGCACGCTGGCGGCTACCTTCGAGGGTGCGTGTGCAAAGTCGCGGTAAATATGGCGGTCGTCCTTTTCTAAAAGCACCTCTAATCGCAGACTTGCTCCACGAAAAGAGCGCATGGCATCATAAAATTGACTTTCCGATACGCCCAAACGCGCACAGACGGCTTTGGCGGCGGCTAAATTGGTCATGTTGTGTTCGCCGAAGAAAGGCACTTCGATGTCGCCCAGATGTGTTTTGAGCAGGGTCTTATTTTCGCGGATATTGAAAGGGTGCGCCTTGTAAGCAATTTTGATGGTGTCTTCGCGAATGGCGGCGTTGTCGGCACAAATTTCTCTGACCTTTGGGTCGTCTTCGTTGTAAATCAGCGTGCCTGCTTTTACAGAGGCTTCTGCAAATTTACGGAATTGGGCGATATAAGTTGCCTCTTCGGGATAGACGTTGATGTGGTCCCAAGCAATACCATTGAGAACGCCGATATGGTGTTGGTAGTGCAAAAATTTGGGCGTAGGGTCTAAGGCAGAGGAGAGGTACTCATCACCTTCGATGACGATAAGGGGGGCTTCTTCGGTGAGCGAAACTGTCCCTTCGAAGCCTTCTACATACGCGCCTACTAAGTAGTCGAACTGATAGTGTTGCTGCTGTAAGACGTGCATCACCATTGCCGTTGTGGTGGTCTTGCCATGGCTGCCCGCAATCACGATTCGTTCCTTGTTTTGGCTTTGGCGGTAGATGTAGGCAGGAAAGGAAAGGATTTCTAAGCCTAATTCCTGTGCGCGTACAAGTTCGGGATTATCGAGGCGTGCGTGCATGCCCAAAATAATCGTTTCTATGTCAGAACTGATGCGGCTTGCGTCCCAGCCGAGCGAGGCGGGCAGTAATTGGTGTGTGGCTAAGGCACTTCGCGAGGGTTCGTAGATGGCATCATCCGAGCCACTTACCTCAAAACCTTTATGATGGGCATCGATTGCTAAGTGGTGCATAACACTACCACCTATCCCAATGAAATGTATGCGTTTGCTCATTGCGCTATTGAAATGGAAAAGGGCTTTTTTCGCCTGCAAAGTTAGGATAATTAGCAAAGAAACAAAAATCGCAACTTAGAAGCCTTTAAAAGCATTACAATTATAGCGTGAGCCGCCTTTTCCTATTCTAAAATCGGTGCCAAAAGGGTAAAGGGAAAGTAGGGCAGATTTCGCAAGATGACAAAAATAAGCAAAATAAGGGGTAGCGAATACAATATGGGCTTAGGTAGCGGAAAAGGGCGGATTTTTATTTCCCAAAAAAAGCCAAGATAGTGTCGCAGGATTTCATACAAGATAAAAGGTAGCGTCAGGACAAGAAAAATATTTTGGCGCAAAGCCGTTGTTATATCCAGATGCAGCAGGGCATGCACAGCCCTTCCAGAGCCACAACCAAAACAGTGCAACCCCGTAGCGGTATAGACGATACATTTTGGGAAAAAGAGCGTGCCAATCGGATTGAAGTACCACAAGGCTACCACACCCATTCCGAACAAAAAAGGCAAAAGCAAGCCCCAGACCTGCCTTTGCCCTTGTATGTGCATTTTATTCATAGAACTACATTCCGCCGCCGCTCATGACAGCTGCACCGCCCATGACGACCATAAAGATAATGTAAAGTACCATGATGATGCCTGCGCCTGCTGCGCCCCAGATGCTGTATTTTTTGGCATTAGCGGCAGCTTGCTCTGCACCGCTATAATCGCCTTGTGCGTAGAGCTTATCTACTTTTGTGGATTCGATAATGGCTACAATGCCCAAAGGAAGGCAGCAAGCTACTGTACAAACGATTGCCCAGACGAGGTTGTTATCGGGTTTTGGTGGCATGACGTAAAAATATTGAGTGGTTAGAAAAAAGAAAAGATTAGAAAGTGGAGTGCTAAGATATGTTTTTTTTCTTAAACCCCAAAAAAAATTAAAACGTTCCCTACAAATTGTGAAAAAAAGCAAAAGCAGGGTAGTAGCCTTTTCAGACTTTCCCCTGCGACTGCCAAATGCGCAACAAGATAAAACCTACTACAAAGCCGCCTAAATGCGCAAAGTGCGCCACATTGTCGGCAGGGTTCGCCTGATAGATAGCATAAATTTCCATGCCTGCATAGAGCAAGACAAAATACTTGGCTTTGAGTGGAATAGGTGGAATGAGCAGCATCAGTTCCACATTCGGGAAAAGCATGGCAAAGGCAATAAGTAAGCCGAAAATCGCACCCGAAGCCCCTACGGTAGGCGTATTGAGTTTGCGCAAATAAACCTTTTCTACAAAGGCGGTACTTTGCGTAATGTATTCATTATCAGTAGGATTTTCTCCGAAAGCCTCGATAAAGCCTAAATTATTGTGGTAGTTTTCTGTTGAATGTTTGAGCAAAAAAGCCGAAAAATCTTCGGGGGCAGGGCTTTGCAAATACACCTCTACATCTGCCTTTATCGCTTGCGTTTCCCACGCGCTTATGCCTGCATGAATGATGCCTGCACCCAAACCGCAGATGAGATAGTAGGTCAGAAATTGTTTCTCTCCCCAACGGCTTTCCAAAATACTACCAAAAAGATACAGACCATACATATTGAAAAAAATGTGCATCAAGCCCCCATGCATAAAGATATGCGTCAGGATTTGGTGCGGATAAAATAGGTCGGATTCGAAGGGATAGAGTGCCAAATAGCGCACAAATAAGTCGCTATTGCCATTTTGAAGCGTCAGAAGGTACTCTGCCACAAAGACCAAGATGGTAATGATAAGCAAGGCACGGACGATGGGCGTAAGTGGGCGCATAGTGGTATTTTGTTAGGGAATTTAAGGAATCGGCAGGTTTTAAAACCCCAAGCATTTCGAAGAGGCTTAGGGTTTCATTCCAAATAATAGGGGCTATGACCAGTGATGTTAAATTCTAAAAAAACAGATTCAAATGTAGGGACAAGGCATTGCCTTGTCCTATGCCCCAAACCCTAAGGGGCTTGAAGACCCTTAGGGTTTAAGTCCAAATTTTATTTCGTATCAAATTTGACAAAACAAGGCTTTTTACAGAACTTAACATCATTGGGGTTATGACCTATTTTACTTTTTAAAATTCAGGATTGTGTTTTCGATAATATCACAACACTCGTGTAGCTGTGTTTCCGTCATGACCAGCGGCGGCGCAAAGCGAATGATATTGCCATGGGTAGGTTTGGCAAGCAAGCCGTTGTCGCGCAAGGCAAGGCAGATGTTCCAAGCGGTCGGGCTATCTTCGGTGTCGTTGATGACGATAGCATTGAGCAAGCCCTTTCCACGCACTAAGGTTACAAGGTCGGTTTTGGCTATCATCTCTTCCATGCGTTTTCTGAAAAGGATACCCATTTTTTCGGAATTTTCGGATAGCTTTTCATTTTCTACTACTTCCAATGCTGCCATCGCAACTTTACACGCCAAAGGGTTGCCTCCGAAAGTAGAACCATGCTCGCCGGGGCGAATCGTAAGCATCACCTCATGGCTTGTCAGGACGGCAGAAACGGGCAGCACGCCGCCAGAAAGGGCTTTTCCCAAAATCAAGATGTCGGGTTTGAAGCCTTCATGCTCGCAAGCGGTGAGCTTGCCTGTACGCGCAATGCCTGTCTGCACTTCGTCGGCAATGAATAAAACATTTTTGGCTTTACAAAGTTCGTAGGCTTTTTTCAAATATCCAGCATCAGGAACGACAACGCCCGCCTCGCCCTGAATCGGCTCTACCATAAAACCCGCCACATGAGGGTCTTGTAGTGCCTTTTCCAAGGCTGCTAAATCGTTGTAGGGTATGATTTCGAAACCGGGTAGGAAAGGACCATAGTCTTTATAGCTGCTTGGGTCGGTAGAAGAAGAAACGGCGGCTAAGGTTCTGCCCCAAAAGTTGTTTTCTACAAAGATGATTTTGGCTTGATTTTCAGGTACTTGCTTGATTTTATATGCCCATTTGCGGCAGAGTTTGATGGCGGTTTCGCCCCCTTCTACGCCTGTGTTCATGGGCAGGACTCTATCATACCCAAAAAAATCGGTGATAAATTTTTCATAGACCCCTAAGACGCTATTATAGAAAGCGCGTGAGGTAAGGGTCAGTTTTTGCGCCTGCTCGGTCAGTGCCTTGATGATATGGGGGTGGCAATGTCCCTGATTGACGGCACTATAAGCCGAAAGGAAATCGTAGTAGCGTTTGCCTTCTACATCATACAAAAAAACGCCTTCGCCTCTATCCAAGACCACAGGCAGCGGGTGGTAGTTGTGTGCGCCATGTGCCTCTTCGAGCGCAATTAGTTCGTGACTGCTATATTGAGTGGCTGTAAGCATAAATTCTTGTGTTTGTGGTTAAAAATGGGTTTCGACAAAGATACGAAAAGCAAACGAAAGCCACAAAAGCGCGTGTCTTTTTAGGCTTTGCGCCCAATTTTAGAATTTTTACGATAAAACTTTTTGCCGCCATGCAACGATTTGCCGTCTTTTTTTGTCTTTATATCAACACACACAACTTGAAGACCTTATGAAAGCACAGCACAAATATCTTATCTTCGCCTTCCTGCTCCTTGCCTTTTTCAATCTTGGCACACTTGTTTGGGATAATTGGCAAAGCGAGGCGGCAACTTCGGTAGAGTCGGTACAAAAAGTATGGCTTTCTACCCAAACACAAAAAGAAAGCCCTTCGGTTTGGAAAGAAGCCACCTGCCAACTTTCGCGCAGCCTCAAAGGGGACAAAAAAGACGCAATAGAGCGGCAGCAACTACCCAAAGCGCAAAATTTGAACCCGCAAAAAGAGGCTTATTCTGATAGCTTCGAAAGCGAAAGCACCATTTCTTACGAATAGGTGCTTTTTTTTATGCCCATTTTTTATACTCATTTTTTAGGTCTATCGTGCCGCACAAAAAAGCGAATTTGCATTTTTAATATCCTTCCCCTATCTTTGCGCCCGATATTTCTTTTGCTTTTAGTTATGATGCGCACTTCTCCAAAAGATTCTTTTTTGATGTTTGAAAAGCCACAGCGTTTTTCTTGGCTCAAAAGCCGCTCTTTGGCGGTCTTGATGTCCTTGATGGCGTTTTGGGTCTTATTTGGAAATAGTGCTTCCTTTTGGCTTTCCTATGCCTACCCTTCACACTTCGAAACGCCCTTTCAGACGGCTATAAAAGATGCAGCGTCAGAAGAAAAGCAAGAAGCGGAAGGCAGCTCGCCCCAACTTATCTTTAAAAAACAGCTTCAAACTGATGCCCTGCTACAAATTCCTGCCTTTTGGGTAGAAAAAATAGCTTGGGCAAGTCCTTTTTTTGTATTCGAATTTCCCATTGCGGCATTTTTTAAAATCGGAACAACAGAAAAGACCTACTTTTTTCCTACCACAGCCCATTTTAAGGCTCTTTTTCAGTGCTTTATCGCAACGAAAGCCCCTTAAACGTATCCTTTTTGTACTCTTTTAGCCCTAAAACCTAATTTTAAAGCGGGTAAGATTTCAAAAAAAATACTCGACTTCGAAAATTGATAGGCTTTTGGTTGTGAAGTGCTGGTTTGGTGCTTCCCCTTTCTCTCGACTTTATTCATTCAATTACCTATTTCATATCCTTATCTTATGCAAAATCGCGGACTGATTATTTTCATCAGCGTTTTGGTTTCAGTGCTTTGTGCTTTTTATCTCTCTTTTACCTTTGTAGCGCGTAGCGTGGAAAAAGATGCAGATGCTTTCGCACAAGGCAGCGTAGCCAAAAAACGCCAATATTTAGACTCTATCTCGAATAAAGAGGTCTATAATTTGGGCTTTAAAGCCTTCACCTATCAGGAGGTTAAAGACAAAGCCCTCAATTTAGGACTCGACTTGCAGGGTGGCATGCAGCTTACCTTAGAAATTTCGCCTGTCGATATCATCAAATCGCTTTCTGGCAATAGCCAAGACCCTAACTTTTTGGCTGCCTTAGACGAGGCGCAAAAAATGCAGGCTTCGCGCCAAGACAAATTTACGGTGCTTTTCTATGAGGCTTTCAAGGCAAAAGCAGGAGAAAACAAACTCAACAACATCTTCTCTACCGCCGACAACCGCTCTAAAATCACCTTCCAATCTACGGACAAAGATGTAATGGATTTCATCGACAAAGAAGTGGATTCGGCTATCCAACGCGCCTTTGAAATTATCCGTACCCGTATCGATAAATTTGGCGTGTCGCAGCCCAATATCACCCTTTTGGAAGGGACAAATCGTATCCAAGTAGAACTACCCGGAGCAGACAACCCTGAAAGGGTGCGCAAACTCTTGCAAGGGGTAGCCAAGTTGGAGTTTTGGGAAGTCTATCAGCCACAAGAATACCAAGAGTTTTTGATGAACATCAATACTTATTGGGTAGAAAATAAAATGCCTAAGACCGACACTACCCAAACGGCACAAACGGCTCAAACCACTACCGATTCTACAACTACCGAAACTACTTCGGACGACCTCTTTGTAGAAGGCGACAGCAGCAAAGTGGCACAAAACGATTCTACTTCTACCGACTCGACAGCGACGGCACAAGCCGACACAACAAAAGCCCCCACCAACGTTTCGCCTATGCTTGCCAAATTAGCAAGCCCTTACGAACTTTTGTATGCTTCAAAAGATACGGCGGCGGTCAATGCCATGTTGCGCGACGAAGGCGTGAAGGCTTTGCTTCCTTCTACGGTCAAATTCTTTTGGAGCGTCAAGCCTACTTTCGAAAACAATGGCGAGAATTTTTACACCCTGCACGTCATTAAGGCAGGCATGGGCGGAATCGCGCCCCTTGGTGGCGATAAAGTCATTGATGCCAGCGGCGACTACGACCAATTTGGCAAGCCTTACGTGAGCATGACCATGAACCCCGAAGGTGCTAAAACTTGGCAAAACCTAACGCGCGAAAACGTAGGCAAGCAAGTAGCCATCGTTTTAGATGACTTGGTGTATTCTGCTCCTCGTGTGAATGAGGAAATTGGCGGCGGACGCTCCTCTATTTCAGGTAATTTCACCATCGAAGAGGCTTCCGACCTTGCTAATATCTTGAAGGCAGGTAAGCTCCCCGCGCCTACGCGCATTGTAGAAGAAGCCGTCGTGGGACCTTCTTTGGGTAAAGTGGCACAAAATCAGGGTATCATTTCGGCGTTGGTCGGATTGGGCTTAGTGGTAGTCTTTATGGTGCTTTACTATGCCAAAGCGGGCTTAGTGGCTAATGCAGCCTTGCTTTTCAACCTTTTCTTTGTTTTTGGTCTGATGACGCAATTTGGCACTTCGCTTACCCTACCCGGTATCGCAGGTATCGTTCTTACGATGGGTATGGCTGTTGATGCCAACGTGCTTATTTTTGAGCGCATCAGAGAAGAACTCCGCAATGGGGTCAAGCTCACAGAGGCTATCAATTTAGGCTTTAATCGCGCCCTTATCACGATTTTAGATGCCAACATCACCACTTTCATTACGGCGGCGTTTTTGCTCGTCTTCGGTTCGGGTGGCATCAAAGGTTTTGCCGTAACGTTGATTATCGGTATCCTTTGCTCTTTCTTTACTGCCGTCTTTATTACGCGCTTGCTTATTGCACAAATTACCAAAAAACAAGGTGATAATAGCAATTTCAAACTCGAAACAGGCATTTCTAAAAACTTCCTTCAAAATGCGCATTTCGACTTTATGGGCAAGCGCAAGATGTTTTACGGCATCTCGGCGGTATTTATTGCTATCGGATTGGGCTTAATTTTCACCAACGGCTTGAACTTGGGTGTAGATTTCAAAGGCGGACGCTCGTATGTGGTACAATTTGAAAAAGAGGTATCGCCTACACAAATTAAAGCCGACCTTTTGAAAGCGATTGCAGCCAGCGTAGAGGTAAAATCTTACGACGGCAGCGATAAGGTCAAAATCACGACCAACTACAAAGTAGAGCAGGAAGGTTCTGAAATCGATACCGAAGTGCAAAATGCCGTCATGACAGGCTTAGAAGCCTACAAAGACCTCAATCCGACGATTGTAAGTACGGCAAAAGTAGGGGCTACTATCGCCGACGACATTCGCGATGCTGCCTCCTCTGCTGTTATTTATTCGCTGATTGCGCTTTTCCTCTACATTTGGGTACGCTTCAATGGTTGGAAATTCGGCTTAGGCGCAGTGGTTTCGCTCTTCCACGATACCTTGATTGTGTTGAGTGTATTTGCTCTTACCTATGCTTTGGGTCTGAATTTGGAAATAGACCAAGTCTTTATCGCCGCTATCCTGACCGTAATCGGTTATTCTTTGAACGATACTGTGGTTGTTTTTGATAGGATTCGCGAAACCTTAGTGGGCAGAGAAGACCAAAATTTGGCTACTGTCTTCAATAAAGCCATCAATGAAACCCTTAGCCGCACAGTCATGACCTCTGCCACTACTTTGGTTGTGATTTTGATTCTGCTCGTCTTTGGGGGCGAAGTGTTGCGCGGCTTCTCTTTGGCTCTTTTTGTGGGTATCATTGTAGGTACGTACTCCTCTATTTTTGTGGCGACTCCGTTGGTCTTAGATTTTTCAGGTAGGAAAATCAAGGCGGAAGCGGAAAAATCAGCTGCCGAAAAAGTGTAGTAAGCCCTTATTTGTCCTTCTTTCAAACCCCAATGCACCCTTCGGTGTATTGGGGTTTTTTGGTTGTCAAAAAATAAAGTTGCAAAATCGCGCAAAAATACCTACCTTGCCGATTGTAATCTTACGAATAAAGCCCTTCGCGTAGGGCGCACTCCTACTCATTTTCCATTCTTTTTTCCAATATGGCATCACTATTTTTGCAAATCGAGGGCTTAGAAAACGAGGAAGCCCAAAAGGAAGCCCGTTCTTTGCGCCAGTGGCTCGAAAACGACGAAGATTTAGACTATGATAAGATTGAAACTGTGCGCAAGGAACTTGCCCCCGACGAGGCTGGAGGCGCATTGGAGGCGGTCTTAGCCGTTGTCTTGGGTGCGCCTGCGGTGGTGCATCTTGTCAAATCCCTACAAGTCTTTTTTAGAGAAAAAACCAAAACTACCAACGGGCAAAAGCTCAAAATAGACATCACCACACCCAACGGCGGCAAACTCAAAATCGATGCCCAACAGATGAACCGCGATACTGCCGATTTGGTGCGTGAAATTTCGGCTCTGCTCCAAAATCCGAAGGCGAGCGAATAGCACCCTGCGCTTGTTTTTCTCTTTTTCTCACTTTTCGCACCCTTTCAAGGGGCTTTTCCGAAGTAGAGGCGCGTTTTGCTGCCTTCTTCATCTTGCTTTGCAGCCATGAAACTCATCGACGCTGAACACACACAGGCACTGCTGATAGGGGTGAGCGAGTACCAAGACCCTGCCTTGCCGCCCCTACCTGCTGCACAAACCAACCTGCAAAAGCTCCAAACGCTTCTTGCCTCTGACTCCATAGGCATGGCTGCCGACAATATCCAGACCCTCTACAACGAAACCAACCCCCAGAAGGTATTTACTGCCCTTTCACAGGCTACCCAAAAAGCGAAAAAGACCCTCCTGATTTACTATGCAGGACATGGCGTTTTAGACGACAACAACGAACTTTATCTGACCCTAAGCAGCACAACGGTAGAAACGGTCTTGTTTTCAGGGCTTTCCATCGAGATGATGAGCCGCATCATCAACAAAGAACGCTTAGATGTCATCTTGATTATTGATGCTTGTTTTAGCGAAAAAGCCTTCGAGTATTTCAAAAAGACCAATTACTATGTAATGGCTTCGTCTAAAAAAAATACGCCCTCGAAGTACCCTTTGGAAACCCTTTATTCGGCTTTTACCAATGAAATTGTTGAGGCTTTGGAAAAAGGCATCAACAATAGAAAACGCGAAATTACGCTCCGCGACCTATACCGACACGTGCGCGAAAGCCTTTTGAGCAAGGATTTTCCCGAACCGCGACAAATCAATACCAATATCATTCAGGAAAAAGTCTTTGCGCAAAACAATTACGACGTACTGCTGCCACTTGCCGAGCGCAATAGAAACCTCATTGTGCCAATTTTTCAAGCCATGCAGCACTACCGCCCCGAACAGTTTATTAACGTCCAAAATGATGTAGGGCTTGATGAAATCAACGATTTGAGCCGTTATTTCGAAGATGATTCCGACGAAGATTATCACGACAATTTGGCACTAACTCAGAAAGCAAATCATATCATCAATCATTATCCCCTCTCTATTGCCGAAGAACTCAAACTCTTTTTCGCCCCCTCGCCCCACCAACTCCAACAGACGCAATGGCGTTTGCAGCAAACGCTTAAAATCTATGAAGAAACGCTGCGTTATTTAGCCTATTTGCTTTTGGCGCAACTTTGGGACTTGCAAATGGCGGAAAAATTGACTTTGCCTACGCCCTTGCAAAGTGAGTGGAAGGCGCACTTGCAGCAGATTCACAATCCTACTCCTGCGTGGCTTTTTCATACCATTCAAAAAGTAGGTCTGATTTTTAAATCGCAAAATGTACCTTTTTTTATACCTGAATTAGAAAAATGGCACGATAAATTAGTAGGCAATCAAGATTTGGCACATATCACGCAAGACTTTTTAAGCCTTTATGAAAAGCCGCTCGACCAGATTTTGGCAGAAAAAGAGAGCGACTATTGGGCAGCTCTCTGCGGTCAGACCGAGCAGGCTTTGAGCCGTTTGCTGCAAAGTTTAGCCTTCCTGACTGCCTATGAGTTGGTTTCGGTCAAAAACATCTTGATTGTCAAGCTCAAAAATGAAAAGCCCGATTTTCTGCACTTTCTTAGTAAAGTGAGTTCGGAAAGTACCAACTTAGGGCAAATTAGCCAACTGCCTTCGCTTTTTTATACAGATAGCCATTCGGTTTTGTTGGTAAAGGATAGCAAACGCATAGAGCCTACTTTTTTAAATCTTTCGCCTTTTATTGTAGATAAAAATGCGTATAATACCAAAAGTATTCCCAGTATTTTTATTTACGAAAAACAGGAAAACGACCAAGCCTTTCTCTACCGTTCCCTTAGCAATAGAAATGAGGCGAGCTTTGCTTTAGCTTCACAGGCGGGCAATGCCAAACTTTTAAAACAGTTCTTGCAGTTTCTCAAAAGTTTTTAAAATGTTTGTAAAATATTTTAAAAAATGAAATTCTTTCCATATTTTAAAACTCTTAGCATTTAGCGTTTCAATGGCAGCACAAAAGGAAAAATTGGTCTTGAAGGCTGAAAAAATCAACAAGTTTTTTTATAGCCCCCTCGAATTTCATGCCCTCAAAGATATAACGGTAGAAATTGGCGAAGGCGAATTTGTAACCCTTATCGGCAAATCGGGCTGTGGGAAATCTACTTTGCTGTATATCCTTTCCACGATGGATACGCAATATAAAGGCGATTTATACATCAAAGAGGAGCTACTGACGGGCAAGGAGGCAAATTTTTTGGCACATTTTCGCAATGCCCATATTGGCTTTGTTTTTCAGTTTCATTACTTGCTGCCCGAATTTAGCGTCTTGCAAAACGTGATGCTCCCTGCTCTCAAATTAGGGCTTTACACACGTGCCGAAATAGAGGAACGCGCCTATACCAAATTAGCACTTTTGGGGGTGAAAGAGCAGGCACTCAAACGCGCCAGCCAACTTTCGGGGGGGCAGCAGCAAAGGGTTGCGATTGCACGCGCTCTTATCAATGACCCTGCCGTTATCATGGGCGACGAGCCGACGGGGAATTTAGATTCCAACAACACCCGAATTGTTTTCGACATCTTCAAAGAACTGACAAGCGAATACAAACAGACCATTATCGCCGTTACACACGATGACGAATTTGCACGCAACGCCGACCGCATCATAGAAATGCTCGATGGGCGCATTATTAGCGCAGGTTAGTACGCCTCTGTGTTTGCATTTTGTATTTCAACTTTTTTTTCTAAACTTTGGAATGGCAAATCCATTTCCTTACACTCAACAAGATGAACAAAGTATATAAAAATGCCGAAGATGCCTTAGTAGGAGTCAGCGATGGCATGACCCTGATGCTGGGCGGATTCGGACTCTGTGGTATCCCTGAAAATAGTATCGCCGCGCTGGTCAAGATGGGCGTGAAGAATCTCACTTGTATTTCCAACAATGCAGGCGTAGATGATTTCGGAATCGGACTCATGCTCCAACAGCGGCAAGTACGCAAAATGATTTCCTCCTATGTAGGCGAAAATGCCGAATTCGAACGCCAACTGCTTACGGGCGAATTGGAGGTAGAGCTAATTCCACAAGGCACGCTTGCCGAGCGTTGTCGGGCAGGGGGCGCAGGCATACCCGCCTTTTTCACACCTGCTGGATACGGTACCGAAGTGGCACAAGGCAAAGAAACGCGCCAATACGGAGAGAAAATGTACGTATTAGAAACCGCCCTAACCGCCGACTTCGCCTTCGTCAAGGCATGGAAGGGCGATACAATGGGCAATCTTATCTTCAAGGGAACGGCACGCAATTTCAATCCTATGATGGCGATGGCAGGAAAAATTACCGTCGCCGAAGTAGAGGAATTAGTGCCTGCGGGCGAATTAGACCCCAATTTTATCCATACGCCGGGTATCTTTGTGCAGCGCATCTTCAAAGGCGTAGGGTATGAAAAGCGCATCGAAAAAAGAACGGTGCAAAAATAATATCTTCCTTTTTTTCCCAACTCTAACGAACTTAGTCTATGCCCTTAGATAAATTTGGCATTGCCAAACGCATTGCACAAGAACTACAAGACGGCTTTTATGTCAATTTAGGTATCGGAATCCCTACCTTAGTTGCCAATTACGTACCCCAAGGTATCGAAGTCGTCTTGCAATCAGAAAACGGACTGCTCGGAATGGGTCCCTATCCTACCGAAGAAAAAGTAGATGCCGACCTCATCAATGCAGGCAAAGAAACCGTCACCACCTTAGCTGGTTCTTCTATCTTCGACTCTGCCCTTAGTTTTGCCATGATTCGCGGCGGACACGTAGATTTGACCGTTTTGGGTGCGATGGAAGTAGCCGACAATGGCGATATTGCCAACTGGAAAATCCCCAACGTCATGGTCAAAGGCATGGGAGGCGCGATGGATTTGGTAGCCTCTGCCCAAAATATTATCGTGGCGATGATGCACACCAATAAAAAAGGCGAATCGAAACTCCTTTCGAAATGCACCCTCCCCATCACAGGTTTGGGTTGTGTCAAAAAAGTGGTAACTGATTTAGCCGTTTTAGACATCACCCCAGAAGGCTTTTTATTAGTAGAAACTGCCCCTGGTGTGAGCGTTGAGCAGGTAAAAAATGCGACCGAAGGCAAACTTATCATTCCTGCACACGTGCCTGAAATGAAAATCTAACCAAACACAACAAACCCTAAGCCTCGATAAAGGGCTTAGGGTTTCAATTTGGACTTGCGTAGAAATAGGACTTTTTTCGGAATAAATTTTTTATTCGTATCTTGCGGCTTCAAATTCTTTTTTCGTCATCTCTTTTAAACGCTATTTTTATGAAACGCTATTCTTTTATGCTGCCCCTATGTGTGGCAACGACCGTACTTTTTTTCGGATTGAGCAGTTGTGATAAAATCAAAGAAGCCGCTCAAAACAAAGCCCAAGAAGCCGTACAGGAAGCCTTAGCCGAAGAAGGCATAACGGTAGAAAATGCACAGGAAGGCGAAAATGCCTACCCCGTAACTTTGAATCAGGAAATATTGGATAACTACATAGCGGTTATGCAGGATTTTGCAGGGCAAAATTGGGGCGACAAAAGCGCACTCATGGCAAATGTCGAAATTCGTCAGAAAATTACGGATAAGGGTTTTAAAGACTTCAACGACTTTTTAGCCACTCACATGAAGATTACCAGCGGATTGGCATATCTGCAAATGGAAAATGCAGATTTATCGGGGCAGGTAACAGACCAAATACAAGCCTCCATAGAGAGCTACAAAGAACAACTCAATAACCCTGATTTAGACCCTGAATCGCGCAAGCAGATAGAAGAAGTCATCAAATCTGCCCAAGCACAGCAAGAAAATTATGCGAAGGGGCTTGAAGAAACCCAAGCGCGTGCCAAAGCTGATAACGAAAAAACTTTTACCGCCCAAGAGAGAGAACTCTTGAAGCAAAACAAGGAAAAGTTAGCCGCAGTGGTTAATAACTAAAAATTGTAAAGAAATCACAAACAAATTACAAACAAATTACAAACAAATTATAGACAAGTTCTGAAAGGGCTTGTCTTTTTTTGCCTCCCCTATCTACTGAAAAGGCAATGCCCTGCTCCTACAAATTCCTACAAATCGATGCTATAAAAATGCTTTTTCTACCTAAAAAACAGCAATCTAATACAAATAAACGCCTATTTCCTGATTTTCTTTCAAAATTACCTCTACGTGTTCCAAAAGTGTAGTCGAGAGGCGATACCCTACAAAGTCTGCCGCAATCGGAAAATCGGCGTGGTTTCTATCTACCAAAACCGCCGTTTGCAGCCTTTTAATCGGCACTTCTAAAAAAGGGCGCAGGCTATAAGCCAAAGTCCTGCCCGTATTCAGAACGTCATCTACCAAAATAATCACCTGTTGTTCTAAGGTCGGCAAAGGAACAGAAATGCCTACCTTGCTTTGTGTGGGATACAATTTGTCTAATTCTACCGATACCAGTTCTACTTCTATGGGCGCAATCGCTAAGAGTTCCGCCTTGAGCCTTTGTGCCAACACATAGCCATTTTCTTGGATACCTGCCAAAATAAGGGTATCTACACCAAAATTTTGCTCATAAATTTCATAAGCCAAACGGCGTATCTTTTGCAGCGTTTGGGCGGCAGTCAGGATTCTATTTTGCGGAGAAGCAGGCATAGGATTTTGAAAAAATAAAAATAATTCAAACCCCAAGCCTCTTTTCGCGCTTAGGGTTTGAAAAATAAACCGTTTAAGTTTAGAATTGTTCTAAGTTAGAGAAGAAAAAGCTACCCTCGATGGCGGCATTTTCATCAGAATCAGAGCCATGAACGGCATTGGCTTCGATGGAAGTGCCATAAAGGGCGCGTACAGTGCCTGCGTCGGCTTTTTTAGGGTCGGTTGCGCCGATAAGTTTGCGGAAATCTTCTACCGCATTTTCTTTTTCTAAAATGGCAGCCACGATAGCACCCGAAGACATATAAGCACAGAGGTCTTGGTAGAAAGGACGCTCTTTATGGACAGCGTAAAATTCGCCTGCACGTGCAGGGCTAAGGTGAGTGATTTTTGCCGCTACCAAGCGGAAGCCCGCTTTTTCTATCATAGCCAAAATATTGCCTGCATTGCCTGCGCTAAAAGCGTCGGGCTTAATCATGGTAAAGGTGCGATTCGTCGCCATCTGCAAAGGGTTAAGGGTAAAGAGATAAACAAGTCTATTCGCCTGCAAAGTTACGTTTTTTTTCAAATGCAGCTTAGGAAATTCTCCACGTATTCGCCTACATTTTTTTTATTGCAAAAAATTGCATGGGAAATATAAAAGTGCTTGACAGTCAATACTTTATATCTTCAACTCTGTTCATGTCCCTTATTTGTATTGCAAGTAATTTCATACAATAGCTTTAAAATAGCTTTACTATTTTATATCAAATGCTAAACTCGTATATTCGTGCCGTAAGTTTTTTTATTAGTCTTTAATTTACCAACTCAAAAATTTTATCCTATGGGTTTTCTTGATAGCTTTATGAATAGCGAAAAACGGAAAAAGCAAAAAAGTCACATTAAAAATCTTCTCATTATAGCTGCTGCCGATGGCGATATTAACGAAGACGAGCAGGATTTCTTATTGCACGTCGGAGAGCGACTTGGCATAACACGCGAGGATTATGTCAGCGTTTTAAAATATCCAGAGGGGGTAGAATTTTATCCACCTTCGAGCGATAGAGAACGACTCGACCAACTCATAGACCTTGTGTATATGATGCTTATTGATGGTGAGATAGATGAAGACGAAGTCTATAAATGTCGCCGTTTTGCTAATGCTTTGGGTTTCAAGGCGCAGGTAGTAGATGTTATTGTCGAAGATATTATCGATGCTGCTATCAAAAAACAAAAGCGAGATGAGATTTTTGCAAGTTTATCACGCAGGCTTGGTTAGGGATTAGAAAAGAGAAAATACGCTATCAAGGGGTTTGGAAAAAAGCCGTAATTTTGTCCGACTTCTTTTCCCAACCCTATTTCTCTTTTTTTATGAAACAGTTGATAGAATGTGTGCCTAATTTTTCGGAAGGTAGAGATTTGAAAATTATCAAAGAAATCACCGACCAAATAGAAAGCGTGGAAGGCGTACAACTTTTAGACGTAGACCCCGGATACGCTACCAATCGCACCGTCGTAACCTTTGTAGGTGAGCCTGCGCCCGTCTTGGAAGCCGCCTTTCGCGCCATCAAAAAGGCACAAGAGCTAATTGATATGCGCAAGCACAAGGGCGAGCATCCGCGCTTTGGGGCTACCGACGTTTGTCCGCTTGTTCCGATAGCCAATATTAGCATGGAAGAAACGGCAAAGTTAGCCCACCAATTAGCCGAGCGCGTAGGGCGCGAATTAGACTATGCCGTTTATTGCTATGAAAGTGCCGCTACCAAACCTGAACGCAAAAATTTGGCGTATGTGCGGGCAGGCGAATATGAAGCCTTACCCGAAAAACTCAAAAAGCCCGAACACAAGCCCGACTACGGTGCAGCCGAATTTCGCCCTCGCACAGGTGCAACCGCTATCGGCGCACGTGATTTCCTCATTGCTGTCAATTTCAACCTCAATACCACTTCTACACGACGCGCCAACGCCGTTGCCTTTGATGTGCGCGAGGCAGGCAGGGTAGTAATGGATAGCGAAGGCAAGCCGCTTGTTGATGAAAAAGGTGAGCCAATTCGCCAAGCAGGTGCTTGCAAAGGCACAAAGGCTATCGGTTGGTACATTGCTGAATATGGCATTGCACAGGTTTCGATGAACATTACCGACATCAACGCTACTCCCTTGCACCTTGCCTTCGAAGCCATCGCCGAAAGTGCCTATCAGCGCGGTTTGCGCGTTACGGGGACGGAAATTGTAGGACTTCTGCCTTTGCGTATGATGCTCGAAGCAGGCAAATATTTCCTTCGCAAGCAGCAGCGTTCGGTCGGCGTTTCAGAAGCCGAACTTATCAAAATTGCCATCAAATCTATGGGACTTGATGATTTAAAACCTTTTATTGCCGAAGAAAAAATCATCGAGTATCGCATTGCAGAAAAAAATGCGCGTCCTTTGGTAGGGCTTTCGCTGGCAGATTTTGCACACGAAACGGCTTCGGAGTCGCCTGCGCCGGGGGGCGGTTCGGTATCGGCTTATATGGGTGCTTTGGGGGCGGCTTTGGGTACAATGGTGGCAAACCTTTCTTCTCATAAGCGCGGTTGGGACGCACATTGGGAAGAATTTTCTAACTATGCCGAAGAAGGCGAAAAAATCAAAAATCGCCTACTTTATTTGGTAGATGAAGATACCGCCGCCTTCAATGCCATTATGGAGGCGTTTAAACTGCCAAAAGATTCGGAGCAGGAAAAAATCGTGCGTAGTCAGGCTATCGCAAAGGCAAATCGCAATGCAATAGAAGTGCCTTTGGAAATTATCCGAACTGCCGTATCTGCCTTTCCGCTCATCAAGGCGATGGCGGCTTCGGGCAATCCTAATTCGGTTTCTGACGCAGGCGTGGGCGCGTTGGCATTGCGGGCTGCCGTTAGGGGGGCGTATCTAAATGTCCAAATCAATGCGGCTTCAGAAAGCGACAAGGAATATGTAGCCGAAATTTTTGCAGAGGCAAAAGCCTTAGCCGACACCGCCGAAAAGATGGAAGCCGAAGTATTGGAAATTGTGCAAAGTAAGATGTAGTAAGGGTCTGAAAGGCAGCCCTGTGAAATTTTAACATCATTCGCTTACGTAGAGATAAGGCGTTGTCCGCACAAAAAAACCTAAGAAAATGCTATTTTCTTAGGTTTTTGGCTTTTAATGGCGTTGTTACAATGGTCAGAAGGTCAAAAAATAGGGTTTTGTGCTTCGTGCAAGCCTCCTGAACCCCCACCCTGCCCTCCCCCCATAGGGGAGGGTTCGAAAACCAAATCATTTTTTTTGCATTTATGCAAAAAAAATGATTCCGAATCAAAGCCCCGCCCTATGGGGGCGGGGTTTGGGGTGGGGTGTATTTAAGGCTTTTATCGTTGTTACAACGCCCTTTTAAAACGAAAAGCGTAGGTTATTTTATTCTTCGTCGCTGCTTGTTACGGAAGCGTAATTGATTTTGAGTGCGTTAGATTCTCTTAGTTTTTCGCGCACGTCAGTTACGATACCCATCTTGACATTTCTATCTATTTTGAGCGAAACGACTAATTTTTCTCTATCCACTTCGGGTAGTTTGCTCTTTTCTGAAAAGACAAACTGTGGGATATTTTCGGGAGTAGCCAATACGTCGTTGAGCTGAATACGCGGCTCGGAGCCGAATTTGCCTACGTCGCGCGGCTTTCCTACATAGATAAAACTCACCAAACGCCGCTTTTCCAACTTCTGTATTTGAGAGGCTTTGGGTGCTGCCGTTTCTACCAAAATATCACGCTCACGCAATACCGTTGCTGCCATAAAGAAGAAGAGAAGCATAAAGATAATGTCGGGGAGCGCGGAGGTAGGAATGACGGGTTCTTCTTTCTTTTTTTTCTTGATTTGCATCACCTTGCGGGGTTAAGATTGGAAAAGATAAGGGACTGCGCTTATTGCGCCGCTTCGCCTCCTGTGGGTTCGGCATCAGAAACGTTCATCGGATAAGCGTCCTTTGCCATAGTGTACCACTCTACGTGCTTTTTCTTATCCTGCTTCGAAATTTCTATAAATTCTTCTACCGTTACGCGCCTGCCAAGCTGTTGGCTTAGGTAGTCAGCGCGAACTTCATTGTAGGCGGCACGCACTTGGTCGGCTATCTGCAAATAAAAGTCATAACTGGTGCCTCTATCAGCGCGAATGGAAACGACGGCTACTTGTGGGGTGTCTGCGAAATTAGGGTCTGCACCATTATTTTTAAGGTGCTTGATGACATCTTTTTTAATCTGTTTTACATCACCCGGGCTATCTTCTATTAGAAGGTCGTCTTGCGAATTGATGAGGATTTTGTAGACATTTCGCTGATTTACGTCAGTAGGTTTGGTTTCTTCTTTCGGCTTGGGCGGGAGCTGCACAGAAAGACCGCGTTCTGTGTCGATGCGCGTCGTAACGAGAAAGAATATGAGCAACAGAAAGGCAATATCCGCCATAGAGCTGGAATTGACTTCGGGTGCTTTCTTTTTCTTCTTTGCCATAGTTGAAATTAGTTAAATCTTTTTGCAAAAATATTAGCCACGATACCCAAAATGGCAACAATAGCTAAAATATAGACCATACCTAATAAACCGCCTATCATCTGTGAGCCAGAAGCATCAACGCCATACTTTTCGTAGGGTTCGTTGCTTGCCATCAGATAGCCGATACCGAATAAGACCAAGAGTATGCCACCAGCGGCTGCCATATAGACCAAGCCTTTAAGCTGTCCTTCTTTTACGGCAGTAAAGACGGGCAAAGCCACTGCACCTGCAATAGCGGCAAAGAGTAGAATCATGCTCAAAGTAACCATCGCATCACCAGCGACTGCACCTTTTACCTGATTATCCACCTTGCTTGAGAGCTTGACTTTGCTCTTTTGCTCGTCTGTGGGATTTTCGTATCCTTTATTTTGAGCGGCTTCAGTACGGGCTGCATCAATAGCAGGCATATACTCGACAAAGCCTTTGATTACAAAAATGAATATCATAACAGCCACTACGCCATAGATGATATTACTAAGAGAAAGATTTTTCATATCGTTACAAATTGAGGGCGATTGAGAAAGAAAGTAAAATGAGCGCAAGAGGGAGCGGCTGCCCCCTCTACGGGCGAAATTTTAAAGGCTTACTTCTTGTACTTGATAATCAAATCCACCAAAGAGATAGAAGCATCTTCTAAATCTATAACCAAAGAATCGATTTTGGCCACACAATAGTTGTAAAGAACTTGCAAAATTACGGCAACGATAAGACCGCCTACCGTCGTGATAAGAGCGACTTTGATACCACCTGCTACAAGGCTTGGAGAAATATCGCCTGCTGCTTCAATTTTATCGAAGGCATCAATCATACCCAATACCGTACCCATGAAGCCAAGCATAGGCGCAAGTGAGATGAAAAGAGAAAGCCATACTAAGCCTTTTTCTAATTTGCTCATCTGAACAGAACCTGTCGCCATAACGGTTTTTTCTACCATATCCACGCCTTTGTCGGCAGAAAGCAAGCCTTGTGTGAAGATTTCGGCAATCGGTCCGCGTGTAGAAGCTGCTACTTGCTGCGCACGCTCGATACCACCTTCTTGCAGTGCGTCGCGCACTTTTTCTAAAAGACGCTCGGTATTGGTAGAAGAAAGGTTCAAAACAATGATGCGCTCGATGGCGATAGCCATACCTAAAATCAAACAAATCAGGATAGCCGACATAAAGTCCCAACCACCTTCAATAAATTTCTGCTTGATAAACTGCGTGCCTGTTGCTTCGGCAGGAGCTTCTTCTTCTGTGGCAGTAGTAGCCTCGGCAGTTTGTGTGGTTTCTTCGGGGGTTGCCGTTTCGGTTGTCATGGCTGCGCTATCAGGGTTAGCGGCGTTTTCGATGGAGTCTGGGTTTTGAGCCAAAACTTGTCCGCTGAAAGGTAGCGAAAGAGCCATTACAAGTGCAAAGGCGAGGGTTAAGTTTGCAAGGATTTTTTTCATGAGTCAGAAAGTCATTAGTTTTATAGAGTTGTTGCCAAAAAGAAATGCAGAGGATTAGGTTTGAAAATCATAAAAAAAAGCAGTACGCCTTTGGGGAAAACGCAACACTTTTAGCAGAGAAGGCGGGATTCGAACCCGCGATACCCTTGAGAGGTATACCCGCTTTCCAGGCGAGTTCCTTCAGCCACTCGGACACTTCTCTATGTAGTCGGTTGAAGACGTTTATTTTATGCCTTGCCCCTATTTTTTCGCCCTTAGCGGCAAAAGGAAAGAGCGAACAAGCAAAACGATACTTTATCTTTGAAACGCAAGCCCAAATTTGAAGTATTTTTTTCGAACTTTCAAATTTTTGCCCTAAGAAATGCAACCTTTTTTTAGAAAAAACGTGAGAATCGCCTTTTTTTACAAAGTAAGGGCAAAGAAATTGATAAATTTGGCTATCTCCAAATGTAGAAGTCAAATTTTACCATTCCGTAACATTGGAAAGCAAAAAAGACAGGGCAGGGCTGCCGCCTGTGGGCTTGTCTGGTTTAGGGTTTTAGGAAAAAAAACGTATTTTTGCCCTTTCAAAAAAAGGCACTTCTGCAAAAGCCTTTTCCCTTCTCCTAAGTTTTGCCCTGTGAATAATGAATATGAATACAGATTCGAACCCCTCTTCTGCTGCAAGTTTTGAGAAACAAAACCTAAGTGCGCATGCCCTTCATACTTTTGTCGGCATAGAAAAGATGCGCTTTGTCATTTTGGTATCCGAATGGAACGCCGAGGTAACACACGCCTTAGAAAGCGGCACGATAGCCACGCTTTTAGCCGCAGGAGCAAGTCGTGATAATATCGTTTCGCACCCCGTACCGGGCAGTTATGAATTGCCCTTAGCGGCGCAGTGGTTTGCACAGAAAGCCGAAGTCAACGCCGTCATTTGTCTGGGCTGTGTCATACAAGGCGAAACACGCCACTTTGATTTTATCTCTCAAGCCGTCGCTGATGGTATTATGAAGGTGAGTTTAGAAAATAATAAGCCCGTAGTTTTTGGTGTTCTCACGCCCAATACGCCCCAACAGGCTTTAGACCGCGCAGGCGGAAAGCATGGCAATAAAGGCGACGAAGCGGCGCATGCTGCTATCAAGATGCTTGCCCTACAACAGTTGCTTTAAAAAATCGAGTAGCCTAAGCCTTTTAAAAGAAGCATTTGGGCAAACTTCCACAAAATAAGTCTTTATTTTTGCTTTTACTCCGCCTTTTCGCATGAATCCTACCATTCGCCCCGCCATTCGCCCCGAAGAAGTCAAATACGACTGCCGTTTTTTCAGAGGACATATTCCCTGCCAACCGAACAAAGATTTTGGCGTGATGTGCAATGCTTGTTCGCACTATGCACCCAAGAGTTTTCGCATCTTGATTATCAAATTAGGGGCGATTGGCGATGTCATTCGGACGACACCGCTTTTGGAGCGACTTCGCAAGGTCTATCCCAATAGCTACATCTCTTGGCTTACCCTTTCGCCCGATATTTTGCCGAAAAATCAGATAGAGCGCATCTACCGTTATGATGAAACCTCGCTTTATATCCTTCAAAATCAGGCGTTTGAGTTGGCTATCAATTTAGACAAAGACGAGGAAGCCTGTATTCTGCTTAGTCGGGTGCAGGCAAAGACCAAATACGGCTTTTCATGGCAAGATGGACACATCATTGCCGCCGACGCTGCCGCCGAACACAAATTATTGACAGGGCTTTTCGATAACCTTTCAAAAGCCAATACCAAAAATTATTTGGAGGAGATTTTTGAAATTTGCCACCTCGATTTTCAAAAAGAAGAGTACGTTTTGGAAGTCCGACCTGATTTAGATGCCCTTTGGAAAGGGAAACTACAAGATTTGGCGAAAGGGAAAAAAATTATCGGACTCAATACAGGCTGTGGCGTGCGTTGGCAGACGCGCCTTTGGAAACCTCAAAATTGGATTGCGCTGATAGAAAATATCCAAGCACAGGGGCATTTTCCCCTGCTTTTAGGGGGCAAAGACGAAGAGGCGCAAAACCAAATCTACGCCCAAAGTACGGGCGCAACTTATTTGGGCTGTTTTTCGCTACCCGAATTTATGGCAATTTCAAACCAATGCGACCTGATTGTAAGTGCCGTAACGATGATGATGCACATTGCGATAGGATTGAAAAAGCCACTTTTGCTTTTTAATAACATCTTCAACCCATACGAGTTTGAACTCTATGGCAGAGGACAAATCATAGAGCCTACTTCGGGCTGTGATTGCTACTATGGCAATCGCTGTAAGCGCGAAAAATCGTGCATGGACGATATTGCCGTAGAAACGGTAGTCGCTGCCCTGCAAAAATGGATTTAATCCTCTCGATGGTCAAATTGCTTGCACCCTAAAAAAGCAGATAGCACTTTACGAACCTACTCCTAACTATGTGGAAAAAAATTGCCCATTTCATTCTTCAATACCGAATTGTTTTATTGTGTTTATTGCTGCTTGCAACCGCCTTTATGGGCTGGCAGGGCAGGAAGGCAGAAATGTCCTACGATTTTGCCAAAATCGTACCCGATACAGATGCTGATATGCAGTATTTTATCCAATTTAAAGCCCTTTTCGGACAAGACGACAACATCTTAGTAGTAGGCAGTGCCGACAAACGCCTTTTTGAATACCAAAATTTTAATGAATGGGTCAAATTGCGACAAGCTATCGCCAATTTGCAGGTAGAAACGCCCGATAGTACGCTTCGCCTTATCAAAGGCGTAGTAGGATTGGCAGGTCTGCCGTATCTAAAAGCCAACCGCCAAGAAAAACGATTCGAAGTAGATTTCCTACTCGATAGTGCCATTTCAGACCAAACCCAACTCGATAGCCTGCTTGCCTTTGCAGAAGGGCTAAAACTCTATCAGGGACAAATTTACAACCCTGAAAGCCAAGCCACACTTTTAGCCATTTCCCTTTCGCCTGCCATTTTAAGTAGCCCCTATAAGCACTTGGTAGTGGCAAAAGTGGAAGAATTGGGCAAAGCCTTTGAAGCCAAAACGAGCGTAAAGCTCCACTATGCAGGTGTGCCTTATGTACGCAGCGTAGTGGCAGGGCAGGTCAAGACCGAACTCAACTGGTTTTTGATGCTTTCCGTAGGCGTAACGGCGATTTTTCTCTTTATCTTTTTCCGCTCCTTTTCCGCTACTTTTGTGCCGCTGCTC
Organism: Hugenholtzia roseola DSM 9546; assembly: GCF_000422585.1. Lineage (NCBI taxonomy): Bacteria > Pseudomonadati > Bacteroidota > Cytophagia > Cytophagales > Bernardetiaceae > Hugenholtzia > Hugenholtzia roseola. The sequence continues at coordinate 80,931 of NZ_KE383882.1, read as the reverse complement.
CTAATAGGCATTATTATCATCTGGACGGTCGGAACTTTGGGCATTTTAGGCTACAAAATTACCCTACTTACGGGACTATTGCCGCCCATTTTGGTTGTGATAGGGATTCCAAACTGCATTTATTTGCTTACCAAATACCACCAAGAGTGTTTGCGTCTGAATGATAAAAAAGCGGCTATTGCTTCGGTGATAGAAAAAATAGGTATCGTAACACTTCTGACCAATACCACAACGGCAGTAGGCTTTTTAGCCCTGCTCAATACCGAAACCGACCTCTTGCGCGAATTTGGTATCGTGGCGGGCATCAATATTTTCATTACCTTTTTGGTGAGTCTAATTTTTATCCCTTCGGTTTTTTCTTTCCTGCCTGCCCCTTCGGAACGCCATACCAAGCATTTGGAATCGCGTTTTGTCAATCAGATTTTGAGTCTTTTTGAAAGTCTGATTTTGCGCCACCGTAGCAAAGTCTATTTGGGTGCAACTTTGGTCTTAATTGTTGCCTTAGTGGGGATTTCCAAAATTACGGCGGTATCTTATATGGTAGATGATTTGCCCGAAGAGAGCGACATTCGCAAAGATTTAGCCTTTTTTGAGCAACATTTCAAAGGGGTCATGCCCTTAGAAGTGGTTGTGGATTTGGGTAAGGAAAAAGCCATTCGCAACCCCAAGAACCTCAAAATTTTGGATAGCCTGATTCAAGATTTGGAAAAATCGCCCTACCTTTCACAATCGGTCTCGATGGTGAGTTTTCTCAAAGCCGCCAATCAAGCCTATTTTGGAAACAACCCTGCCGATTTTACCCTGCCCACTAATAGGAGTGCGCCCTATATTCAGCAGTATTTACGCAATGAAAAAGGCACGACTTCTAACCAAATGCTCGCCGCCTTTGTGGATAGCGCAGGGCAGAAAGTGCGCATTTCGTTTAAAGTGGCGGATATCGGTTCTATTCGTATGGATTCGCTCATAGAAAACGACCTCAAACCAATTCTAACACAAAATTTGGCAGAGAGCCAATTCCAAGCTACTATCACAGGCACAACGCCCATTTTCATCAAAGGCAACGCCTATCTTATCAGTAGCCTACAAAGTAGCCTTATCTTGGCTTGTATTCTAATTGCGGTGATTATGGGGATTTTATTTTTAGACCTAAAAATTGTCCTTATCGCCTTGATTCCCAACGTCATTCCGCTCTTGCTAACGGCAGGCTTGATGGGCTATTTTGGCGTACCGCTCAAACCCAGCACCGCACTCATTTTCAGTATTGCCTTTGGCATTTCGGTAGATGACACCCTGCACTACCTCACGCGCTACCGTCAGGAACTTTTGCTAAACGGACGCAACCACTACGAGGCTATCCTCAAAAGTTTGCGCGAAACGGGAAAAAGCATGGTCTATACCTCCCTTATCCTTTTTGCAGGCTTTGTCATCTTTACGGGGTCAGATTTCGGGGGAACGGTGGCTTTGGGCGTTCTCACTTCTACGACTTTGCTAATTGCGATGCTTACCAATTTATTGTTGCTGCCTTCTCTTTTGATGAGTTTTAAAAATAAAAAATAGAGAGTTGTCTTTCGATAAGGTATCCTCAATCTCTATCTTCGGGCGTGGCATAAAATGACAAATGGCGGCGAAGTTAGAGCTTCGCCGCAGTGATGTTACATTCTAAAAATTAGGTTCGAATGTAGGGACAAGGCATTGCCTTGTCCGCAGTGAGATTGAATGACATTGAAATAAAAAAAGGATTTTCAGACCCAAAAATAGGGTTGAATCCAAATTTTATTTCGTTTCAAATTTGGAAAGGCAAGTTTTTTTCAACCCCTAACAGGGCGGCGTTTGCACCTTACAAACTTGCTGCGCCTTTTTTTCGGCTTGCCAATGCAAAAGGTGTAAAATAATAAGCATCAAAGAAGCAAAATAACCTACGTATGTAAAGGCAGGAATTTGATGCTCTAAAAGGAGGGCGGCAGAAAAGAGTAGCCCCATCATCCACAAAAGCGTTGATAGGCGTTTGGCTTGTGAATGGCGTGTGGCAAAATAAATAGCAATAAGGGCAAAGACGATAAAGGCGTAGTCGAGCATGTGCCAATGCACGAGCCAAGTGCTTGCCGTATCGTGGTGGTGTAGCTCCTGCTGCCCATGCACGTGGCTATGCGCCTCTGCCGTAGAGAAAAACTCTACCCCATGATAGGCACTTTGCAAACCCGTTTGCAGTGCCAAAAAAAGCGGTGCTGCCAAACAGTGCAGCAAACACAAAGTAGAGGCGAACATGCCCGCTACATCTGCTTTTATCTTTCCCAAGTCTTTGAATTTCATAGCTCAAAATTACGCTTTTTTCTTGATACGTGCAACCTTGTTGCAAAAAATATAAACGCAGGCTTGGCTCAAAACGTTGTCTTGCTACTAAAAAAAGTCGTCTTTTTCGAATATCTTTGCAGCCTTATCTCTTTTTGTGAGGGTGAGTCTGTTTGTGGCATCTTTCAAGGCTGTAAAGTTTGCTTGTTTCGGCAAAAGATACAGACCGTCGCGAAGTTGCTGCAAATGCTTTATCAATCCCATTTATCCAAAAAATCTTGTGATGCGATTCTTAGAAGATGCCCATTTTGAAGGAAAGCGCGTTTTGGTGCGCGTAGATTTCAACGTTCCGCTCAATGCACAATTTGAAATTACGGACGACACGCGCCTTGCTGCTACCCTGCCTACCCTGCGTTATATTTTAGCGCAAGGGGGAGCTTTGGTTTTGATGTCGCACTTTGGCAGACCTAAAAATAGGGAAGCCAAATATTCTTTGGTGCATGTCCGCGCCTATTTAGAAAAAGCCTTAGCGCGACAGGTGCTTTTCGCACCCGACTGCATTGGGCAGGAAGCAGAAAGGCTTTCCCAAAATCTTAAAAGCGGGGAGGTCTTGCTTTTGGAGAATGTTCGCTATTATACCGAAGAAACCCAAAATGACCCTGCTTTTGCCCAAGCCTTAGCCCGTCATGGCGAAATATACGTCAATGATGCCTTCGGTGCGGCACATCGAGCGCATGCCTCCACCACAGGGGTAGCCAAATATTTTACAGAAAAAATTTGTGGCAAGGTCATGCAAGCCGAAATAGAAAACGCCAACAAGGTCTTAGAAAAGGCAGAACGCCCCTTTACGGCTATCATGGGAGGCGCGAAGATTTCGGACAAAATTCTCATCATAGAAAAATTATTACCCAAAATAGACCACCTAATTATCGGGGGCGGCATGGCTTATACCTTCTTCAAGGCAAAGGGTTGGGAAATTGGAAAGTCCCTTTTGGAGGCGGATAAAGTGGAAGTGGCGGCAGAGCTACTCAAAAAGGCGCAAGAGATGGGCGTAACGATTCACCTCCCACAGGATAGCGTCGTGGCGGAGGCGTTTTCAAACGAAAGTCCGTATCAGCAGCTCCCAAGTGATGCGCTCCCTGCGGATAAGATGGGCTTAGACATCGGCAGTGCCGCACAAGCCGACTTTGCAAAACTGATACACAATTCCAAGACCCTACTTTGGAATGGTCCGATGGGGGTCTTTGAAATGCCTAATTTTGCCAAAGGGACGGCAGCGATTGCCAAAAGTGTGGTAGAAGCAACGCAAAAAGGGGCTTTTTCACTTATTGGCGGCGGCGATTCGGCAGCGGCTATCAAGCAAATGGGAGCAGCCCAAAGCGTTTCTTATGTATCAACAGGTGGCGGCGCACTTTTGGAATACATGGAGGGTAAAATTTTGCCCGGCGTAGCCGCTTTGATGGACTAAGTAAAAAGTCCGAAGTAAGGTAGCGCGAGTTGTAGGGACAAGGCACTGCCTTGTCCTGATTTTTATTACAAAAAAATTGCATTTTTAGACAAAAAATAAAATTTCGTAGGGGCAAAACGAAGCGCGATTTGAAAATAGATAGGGTGATGGTGCGTTTTCGTTTTGTTTTCTTTTCTTATCTTTGCTCACTTCAAATGTCTGTTTTTTGGTTGTTTCGTTGGTCAAGCCCTCTTCTTTTATGCCACTTTTCAAACCTACCCTACTTTCAGAACACTATTCTACCTTACAAGGCAAACAACTTCTGACCGATAGCCGCAAGGTTTCGCTCCCTTCCCAGACGGTGTTTTTTGCCTTAGCAGGCGCAAATCGCGATGGACACGATTTCATTGGCGAATTGGTCGGAAAGGGTGTGGCGTATTTTGTCGTGAGTCAGATGGAGAAGATAAGCCCCGAATGGCTCGAAGAGGCAGATTTTTTCCTCGTCCCTGATACTTTGCAGGCACTACAAGAGTTGGCTGCTTTTCACCGAAGTCAGTTCAAAATTCCCGTTATTGGCATTACAGGTAGCAATGGCAAGACGATAGTAAAGGAATGGCTCTCACAACTTTTGGGCGATAGCATTTCTATTGTCAAGAGTCCGAAAAGCTACAATTCTCAAATTGGCGTGCCACTTTCTGTTTGGGAAATCAATAGCCAGCACCAGTTGGCTATCTTCGAGGCAGGGATTTCGCGCCCTGATGAAATGCAGGCTTTGGCGCAGATTATTCAGCCCCAAATAGGCATCTTTACCAATATCGGAACGGCACACAGCGAAAATTTCCCTTCGCAGCGAGCCAAAATTATAGAAAAGCTCAAACTTTTTGGTCAGGCAAAATTTCTTATTGTGCGCGACATTTACACACAAATTGTAGAAGAAGCGCAAAATGCTTTGCCAAACCTCAAAATATTTGGTTGGGCAACGGGGCAGAGCCAGCGCGACCAAGTATCGCTCCGCTATTGCGATAGGAATGACGACGGTTATAGCGTTGGGCTTTATGATTATCGCAACCAAAAAACGCACCACCTACACGTACCCTTTACCGACCCCGCTCACTTCGAAAACGCACTGCATTGTATCGTCGTGATGCTTTTCTTCGACTATTCCACCGAAGAAATCCAATACAAGATAGAGCGATTGCGCAATATTCCCATGCGCTTAGAACTCAAAAAGGGCATCAATAATACGCTTTTGATAGATGACACCTACAATAACGATTTAGCAGGGCTAAAAATCGCCCTCGATTTCTTCGGACAAAATCAACAAAAAAACGACAAAACGGCTATCCTTTCCGATTTGCCCGAAGAGGGCAGCAGTGCCGAAGTCTATGAAAAAATAGTGCATCTTTGCGCCGAGCAGAATATTCACCGCATCATTGGCATTGGCGAAAGATTTAGCACCTTTGTAGCGGCACTTTCAAATGCGACTACCCTACAAACGACAAAAGGGCTGATAGACGCGCCCACTGTGCAGACTTTTCCCCATACGGCGGCATTTTTCAAGGCTTTTGAAGGCAAAAAAATTGCCTTCGAAAATGAGATGATTTTGATAAAAGGCGGCAGAAGGTTTGAGTTTGAAAAAATTGTGCAGCTATTAGAGCAAAAAATACATGGCACTAAACTCGAAATTAGCCTCAATGCCCTGACGCACAACCTCAATTTTTACCGCAATTTGCTCAATCGGCGCACCAAAATTATGGTCATGGTCAAAGCCTTTGCCTATGGCAGTGGCAATTTTGAAGTGGCGCATCTTTTACAGTACCATCGTGCAGATTATTTGGCAGTGGCGTATCCCGACGAAGGCGTGGCTTTGCGCGAAAATGGCATCTACCTGCCCATTATGGTCATGAACCCCACAGTGGAAAGTTTCGAAACCTTGTTGCGCTATGATTTAGAGCCTGAAATATACAGTTTGCGCCTGCTGACCGAATACCTGCGCTTTTTGGAGGAAAACCAGAAAATGGCTTATCGCCAAAATAGTAAATTAAGCGAACAGGACTTGCAAAAACGCTATCCCATTCACCTCAAACTCGATACGGGCATGCACCGTTTGGGCTTCGAAGAGCAGGATTTGCCTCTCCTTTTAGACCTTTTGAAGCGCAACGAAGACAAGCTCAAAATTGTGAGCCTCTTTTCGCATTTGGCAGGGGCAGACCAAGCCCAATATGACGAATTTTCACAGGTGCAAATAGCCCAATTCCAACAAATGGCGACAAAGATTGAAGCCAGTTTGGGCATCAAAACGCTTAAACATCTTCTCAATTCGGCAGGTATCGCGCGTTTTCCACAAGCGCAATTTGATATGGTCAGATTGGGAATCGGTCTTTATGGCGTTGATAGTGCAGAGGTGCATCAAGACGCGCTTTTGCCTATTGGCACGCTCAAAACCACCATTTCGCAAATCAAGACGCTTGCCCCCGACCAGACCGTAGGCTACTCCCGAAAAGGAAAACTCAATAGAGTTTCCCGAATTGGTACGCTCGCGATTGGCTACGCCGACGGCTATTTGCGTGCCTTTGGCAATGGCGTTGGCTATGTCTATTTGCATGGCAAATTTGCGCCCACTATCGGCAATATCTGCATGGACATGTGTATGATAGACCTTACCGACATAGAGCAGGCAGCAGAAGGCGACGAAGTAGTGGTTTTTGGCGAAAAGCCTACCGTCAGCGAATTGGCAGAGCGAATTGGCACAATTCCCTATGAAATCTTAACGAATGTAGGCGAAAGGGTCAAGCGTGTCTTTTATGCTGATTAAATTTCTTCTCTTTAATTTACTACCCAAAATACATCAATCAAACTTATTCCTATGGATTTTCTTATCGCAGGCTTAGGAAATATTGGTCAGAAGTATGCCAATACGCGCCACAATATCGGTTTTATGATAGCAGATGCCCTTGCGAAGGAGGCTAAAATAGCATTTCGCACCAAACAAAATGCAGACCTTATGTTTTGGGACTATAAGTGGAATGGCGACATGCGGCGTATTCATATCATTAAGCCCACAACGTATATGAACAATAGCGGCACGCCTCTTTTGCATTGGAAGAAAAAAATGCAAATCCCGACCCAAAATATCTTGGTCTTGGCAGATGACATAGCCTTGCCTTTTGGTCAGATTCGCACCCGAACCAAAGGCAGCGCAGGCGGACACAATGGCTTGAAAAGCGTGGAAAATTCACTTGGAACCAACGAATACAACCGCATGCGTATTGGCGTAAAGGGCGATACCATGCCCGAAAAGATGGATTCCCACCAAACGCAAGTGGATTACGTCTTAGGCGATTTTACGCCGCAAGAAATGGAGCAGTTGCCCCTTATCATTGCGCATGCCGTAAAAGCCTGCCTTTATTTTCCTTTTTTGGGTATCGAAAAAATGATGAATAAATACAACGCCAATGTTTTAGAAGTGAAGACTCCGCCGCCACCACCCAAAACAGCACCCCAAGCACCGCCCCAAACATCACAAGATTAAAAATTGTATCTTAGAAAAGAAACCACACACCACAAAAAATGACCTTTCCTGCCTTCGCCCCTTCCGAACTTATCTTAAATCCTGACCAAAGTGTCTATCACCTGCATCTGCAAAAAGCGCATCTTTGCGACACCATCATTGCCGTAGGAGACCCTGAACGGGTAGGCGAGGTAAGCCGCCATTTCCAAAATATTACACACCGTATCCAAAAGCGCGAATTTGTAACCCACATTGGCACATACAAAGGCGAGCGGCTCATGGTCATTTCCTCTGGTATCGGAACGGACAACATCGACATCTTGATGAACGAATTAGACGCGCTGGCAAATATAGACTTCGAAAAACGCCAAGTCCGCCCCGATGTCCGTTCCTTTCGCCTTATCCGAATTGGCACTTCGGGAACGATACAGCCCAATATTCCTGTCGGTTCGTTTTTAGCCTCACAAAGGGCAGTCGGATTAGATGCTTTGGGTAGTTTCTACCAAATGCCACAAAGTGAGCAAGAAAAGCAAATGCTCGAAGCCCTACAAAAACAAATTGCCCTGCCTTTCCTACCCTACACTGCCCAAGCCGATAGTGCTTTGATAGACAAAGTTGGTTTTGATATGATACGCGGCACAACGCTTACGGCTTGTGGCTTTTATGCACCGCAAGGGCGCGTTTTGCGCTGCACGCCTGCTATGCCAAATCTAATTGAAAAATTGGCGGCGTTTCGGTATGATTTAGGGGCTGAATCCTTGCGTCTGACGAATTTGGAGATGGAAACGGCTGGTTATTATGCTTTTGGTAAGATTTTAGGGCATCAGGTGCTTTCGCTAAATGCCATTTTAGCCAATAGACAAACGGGCGAATTTGCTTCTAACCCTCAAATGTATGTAGAGGGGCTTATCGAGCAGACTTTGTCGCGCCTTTTTAGTTGAAATTGTGAATAAAAACGGAATCTTTATGCCTATTTTTCAAGCCAATTACGCGCGTGTGAGTCCTTTTTTTGAAGTGGCAAACCTACCGCAAAGGGAGGGGCAGATTGCCGATACGCCTTTGGATACGCTTACGCATTTTTGGGTGGCTTTTTTCCAAAAGCAAAGCCCTGCGCCTTTGAGCAGCTTTTTGGCGGAGAAATTAGGACAGGCGGCTTTTCCTACCGATACCTTCGAGCTATTGGCAGCCGAGGGGACAGCTTTGGTCTGGAATCGTTTGCAGGACGGTTCGGCAGCGAAAGAATTGTACTACCAACATCTGCCACAATATTTGGGCTTTTTTGCCTATCTGCACCCCCTTTGGCAGCCCGATTTCAAGTGGGATAGTGCAGAAAATTTAAAAATTGATTTTTATTTAGCACCCTTCAAAACTGCCATTTTAATAGACAAAACAGACATCTTGATAGATGAAAAACTCAAAAATGAAGGCGTGCAGGTTTTCTTTTTTTCTTCACAAGAAATTTTACAAAATAGTGCATCTTTGAAAGCGAAAATGGCTGCCTTGCACCATCATCTTTCCAAAAATCAGTTTAAAGAGCGTTTGCAAGCCTACCAAAGAGGGGCTTCTGTTTTCCTTTCACAGGCTTTGATGCGACAATTTTGGTTTCCTACCGCCTTAGCGCGTTTGGAACGCCTTTTTTTGGCACTTTTAGAAAGAAAGGCTTTGCGTTGGGACACAGAATGGAAACTTGCTTTTTTTTCTGTTGAAAGTGAGATAAAGCCTATTTTGGTTGAATGGGCATTTCAAAATTTGATGTTAAAATTTCAACATCTATCGGCTATCATAAACCCAAACTACCGCGCTACGCCTCCTCGCCTGACTTTGCACTGGTCAGAAGATAGAGAGGAATTGCGTCGTTTTAAAGCCCGCCACCAAGATTTTTTTGCGATAGATTTTTCTATTCGCCTGCACCAAACTGATGAACACCTTGCGGCACCCGAACTCATTTGGGTACGCAATACCTTTGATAATCAAGGACTTCGCGCCGAAAAGCACGCCTACGAGCCTACTTTTGCCCCTCCTCAAAATAAGACAAGCAATCAATCGAGTTGGGCTTATTTTTATGCCGAGTGGTTTTCACAAATGCCTCCTTCGGCTCAAAGGCAGTGGCATATTGCCCAGACCCTAAACCAAGTGCAGGGTGCAAATGCCTTTTTCTTTCCAGAGCGCAGCGAGCGACTTTTGCCGCTACTTTTGGTACAAAAAATGGCGGCTCTTTGGACAAAACAAACCACTTGTCTTTTCTTTCCTACCGAAAGTCTGATGCGTTTTTGGGTGAGAAGATTTGAAAAGTTGAATCTTAAAAACTACCTTGTCCTTCATAAAAAATTCGACTTCGCCCCTTTTCAGGATAATCCTGCACTTTTTTTGGCGCACGATTTTATTTTGCTCACTCCTGCCGCTTGGGATAATGCCATAAAAAATGAATTTTGGTCTAAAATCATAAAAAAAGCCAATGAAAATCATCAACTCTTTTGGGTCTTCGAGCAGGCGCATTTGCTTTTGGAATGGCATCAAGAGTTTAGTCTGCCCTATTTGCAGGCTCTAAGGCGCATCAAAGCCCTAACACAAGCCGATAAGTGGCGAGCGCAATTTCTTTCTTCTGCGGCTACTAAGGTGCTGCAAAAAGAACTGTGCCGTTTGGCAGAAATTTCACCAGAGGCGCGTTTTACGGCGTGGCACTATCAGCGCAACGATTTGAAAATCAACGTTTTAGAAGTAGGTGAAAATAAGTATTTGCCCCTAACGGTATTGTTGCGTCAGAAATTGGCAGCAGGGCAGAGGGGTATCGTTATCACGCCTCAAATCAATGGCAGTACGGGCTGTGTCCTATTGGCAGAAAGGCTCAAATTTGACCTCAAAACCGACGTTTTTTATTGGGCAGAGCAGCTTCCTACCGAACCAATCCAAGACGAGCGCGTCTTTTTGGCGTACCAGCAAGAGGTGGAGCAGCGTTTTTTTGAGGGTAGGATTGATTTGCTAACCACTACGGCGGCGTTGGCTTTGGGCATAGATTTGCCCGCCCTCGATTTTATTATCTTTTATGGGGCAAGCCTCACTTTTGACACTTTCTTCCAAACCATTGTGGCGAGTCGGGAAAGCGAAATTTTTGTGCTTTTTACGCCTGAAAAGCCTGAAAATGAAGAAGTTATGAAAAAACTTTTTCTGCCCCAAACGCCTCTGGACGCGCTTAAAAATCAAAGCCGTGAGATAAGTTGGTTCGGACAAGATGCCTATAAAGCCCTGCATCAATGGGCTTCCGAAAGGGATTCGCTTAGTGAAGATGCAGCTTTTGCCTTGCACCTTTATTCGCGTTTTGAAAAAGATTTCAAACAGAATTTGCCTTTTACCCTTTCCATCAAAGAGTTGGATTTCCGCTTTTTTGTGCGTGCTACGGATAGATTTTTAAAAGTAGAACAAATTTTAGAACTTTTTATCAAACTTCAAATCATTGAGGCTTGGCACTATAAAAGCGAAGATGCTTTTTATATCTTTCCGAAAGAACATCAAGACTTAACCTTAGAAAAAGCCTTCGAGCAGTGGCTACAAAGCACTTTTTTACCCGAAAGGATAGAAAGAGAAACCGTCAGCACTTACTTTCAAAGGGAAAAACACAAGACCAAAATAGAAACTTATTTAAAATATGGTTTGTATTTGCAATATCTTAGTGTAGGGGCATTTCAGCGAAAAGCCTATGAAAAGCAGTATGAATTTTGTTTGGCACAAAGCCGAAAAGAGGTCTTTGCACAGGAATTGCAGGCTGAATTTGAGGCACATAGCAGCACGCACCTATTTTTGGAATGGGCTACCTTGCCTTGGGAAAACGAAGATTTTGCCAAAAATGGCGAAGTACAAAATCAGATAAAGGAAGATATAGTACAATTTTTTAAATTTATAGAACAAGAAAATCTGCCTGCTTCGTTTTGGTTAGAAAAAATAAGGGCTTTCCTTGCCACTTTTGAAAAAGTTGCCCTTCTGCGGCTTTTGGAAGGCATCTGGGAGATTTGGGTAGAAGAGGCTAAAAAAGGTGCAGAAAAAGTAAAAGAAAATTTGTTTTTTATTCAAAAACATAGCTACTTGAAAGAGCTTTTTTTGGCGCAACTTTTAATCTGGATACAAGAAATGCCACAGGAAAGACGCGCTTTTGTGGCAGAGGCTTGGGCAAGCCATTTTCCTGACGACCTTGCACAGACTTTTGAGCAGTGGCAAGACGTATATAGCCTGCATTTTCTATTGGAAAAGGAAGCCGATAAACTTGAAGGGCTGACGCAACGGCTTCTTGGCGGTGCTTTTTTAGACCCAAATTAGACCCAAATTAGACCCAAAACATGGGCTAAAAGATAGTAAATTTGGCAGCACGATAATTGATAAGATAATAGATATGAGAAGACAACGAAAAGCGATAATCATACGTGGGTAGATTTTTTATATCTACGCGCACTTCAAACTGTTGGCTCAAATCTACAAGTGAAGTAAAAAAATCACGTGCCTCTGCATACTCTTCTAAAAAGACATGCACACGATTGCGCTTCAATTTACCCTCAGCAAGGGTGTAAATGTCCATTTTGAGCTTCTTGCCTAAGGCAGGTCTGATTTCTATGTGGTGAATTTGGGGGCTAAAAAAGCGCGTTCCATCTTGTCCGTATTGGGCTTCGATGCCATTTTGAGCGATTTTGAGCCAAGCCGCTCTTTTTCTAAGAATAAAGTAAAACAAAGAAGAAATAAAAAACTTTTTAGAAACCATAAATAAAACAAAAAGAGGAAAGAAAGAAAATAGAATAAAAATTATGACATAAACCATGTCAATATCAGTAGTTTCCATTTTCCAAGTTCCAATCGCACCTATCAGGAAAGCCAATAAAACGGGTGCGTCATCGACAGAGGGCAGATACCATTTGACAGTGCTGACCGCGCCGCGTGTCTGAAAAAGGGTTTCGCCGAGTTGGTATTTGGGCGATTTTAGGGTAAGATTTTCTGCCTGCGGCAGGGTGGCGAGTATTTTTTGTTGCCCACAGTGAGTCTGATTTAGGTAGAGCCAAGTGTCGACTAAAAAGACGGACTTGCAGGCGGCACAGAAGACGACGGTATCGCCTGCCTGAATGTTGTCGCCCGTGATGGGGTCTTGTCGCTTTTGTGCCAAAAAATCGGCGTGCAACTTTTCTTCTATAAGATGCTGATTCATCGTTGGGTTTAATCGGGTAGTTTTGGAGTGGGTCGCTGCCCTAATTTTGTGCTAATACGTAGCGGCTCCAAGATAGGTTTTTTTTCTAACTTTGCAGGCGTTTGAATTTTGATTACTCACCGCCTACCTTTTGCAGCCATGAGCCTTAGCGTTTCGCACCTTTTGGGTATAAAAAACCTAACCCTTGCCGACATAGAACTTATCTTTTCTACTGCCGACGAATTTAAAGACGTTATCAATCGTCCGATAAAAAAAGTGCCTTCCCTGCGCGACATCACGATTGCGAATGTCTTTTTTGAGAACTCCACACGCACGCGCATTTCGTTTGAATTGGCACAAAAACGCCTCTCTGCCGATGTCGTCAATTTTTCCGCCAGCGGCAGTTCGGTAAAAAAAGGCGAAACCCTCTTGGATACGGTCAATAATATTTTGGCTATGAAAGTAGATATGATAGTGATGCGCCACAGTAGCCCTGGTGCGCCGCATTTTTTGGCACGTCATACGCCTACTTGTATCGTCAATGCAGGCGATGGCACACACGAACACCCTACGCAAGCCCTTTTAGATGCCTATTCTATCCGTCAGAAATACGGCGAGGTAGCGGGCAAAAAAGTGGCGATTATTGGCGATATCGCCCATTCAAGGGTCGCGCTTTCAAATATTTTTGCCCTACAAAAGTTGGGGGCAGAGGTCATGGTTTGTGCGCCCGCGACTTTGATTCCTACTTATATGCAGGAATTGGGCGTGAAAGTAGAGCATCAGGTTCGGAAAGCCCTACTTTGGTGTGATGTGGCAAACGTGCTAAGGATTCAACTTGAAAGGCAGGAGGTCAAGAATATTCCTTCTTTGCGCGAATATAGCCTTTATTATGGCATCAATAAAAAACTATTAGAAAGCATAGACAAAGAAATTACCATTATGCACCCCGGTCCTATCAATAGGGGCATCGAGTTGGATTCTGATGTAGCCGATAGCGGACAGTCAATAATTTTAGACCAAGTGGAAAATGGAGTGGCAGTGCGTATGGCGGTCTTGTACCTTTTGGCAGAAAAACTCAAGCCCAATTTTAAAAAGTAAGTGGGCTTTGATTTGTTCGTTTTTTTCGCTAACTTGCTATTCAATTCTAATACAAGTGCATCTTCTTCAAAATACTTGCTGGTATGAACGATAGATTTGTCAATCTTTTTACAGATTTTGGCTTCAAAAAGATTTTTGGTGAAGAGCCAAATAAAGACTTGCTGCTTTCTTTTCTCAATAGCATCTTAGAAAAAGAGGGGGAGCAGATTGAAGAACTTACCTTTTTAGACAAAGAACGGCTGGGCTATCGTGCTTCGGAGCGAAGAGCCGTCTTTGACCTTTTTTGCAAAAATCAAAAAGGCGAAAAAATCATCATAGAAGTGCAAAGAGCCGAGCAGGAATTTTTCAAAGATAGGAGTATTTATTATTCTGCCTTTGCGATTCAGGAGCAGGCGCAGAAAGGTAAATTGTGGAATTACGAACTGAAAGCGGTTTATACGATTGCGCTTCTCGATTTTGCCTTCGAAAAAGAAAATAAGGAGAAACTGGCGCATTATATTCAACTTTTAGATAAAGAAACCTGTCAGGTTTTCTATAAAAAGCTAACCTATGTGTATTTAGAAGTTCCCAAGTTTTCCAAATCACTCGAAGAGTTAAGTTCTGACTATGAACGTTGGCTCTTTGCCTTTCAAAACTTACACAAGTTGCGCGATAAGCCTGCCCATTTGCAGGCAGGAATTTTTAGGCGTTTGATGGAATTGGCAGAAATTGCGCAATTCGAGCCGCAGGAGCAGGTGGCGTATCGTGAAAGTTTGAAAGAATATTGGGATTTGAAAAATGCCTTAGATACGTCTTTCAAAGAAGGCTTGGAGCAGGGTCTGCAACAGGGTTTGCAACAAGGTCTGCAACAAGGCGTAGAGGAGGGTAGGGTAGCGATGAAGCGCGACTTGGTTTTAAGTTTGTTACAAAAAGGAACTTTTACTGATGCGCAAATTGCTGAATTGCTCTCAATTGAGCGCGATTTCATTGAGAAAGTAAGGCAGAATTATTTATAGAATTTGGCTTTTGCCAAAAAGTGAGCTATCTTCGTATCGCTTTCTGTTATCTTTCCGCGCGTGCCTTTTTGCTTATTTTCTTGTGCTTGTCTTTCTGTGCGGGTACTCTTTTTTGTTGCTTTTTAAAACTTTATATGCGTATCTTCTCTTTTCCTTTGGTAGGGCGATGCTTTTGGGCGGCTCTTGTTCTTTTTATGATGGGCAATTCGGCTTGTCAATCGGATACCGCCGTAGAAACTTCGCAGGATTTGGCAGCGAATCAGTGGCTTTTTGAGGAAACCAAAACCTTTACCTTCGAAATTGCAGAGCCTAATGCCTATCAGCTTGATTTTTTTATCCGCCAGACTCCCCAATACCCTTTTTGCAACCTCTATACACATTACCAACTTATTTCTCCAAAGGGCGACACCCTCGAAAATAGGTTGGCACAGCACGACCTCTACGACTGCAAAACAGGAAAGCCCAACGGAAAAGGTATCGGCGACTACTACGAACACGCCCTGCCCCTACTGCAAAACTACCAACTTGACAAAGGAAAATATGAATTGCGACTACAGCAGTATATGCGCACTGATACCCTCTCTGGCGTAGCTTCTATCGGGCTGCGGCTTAAAAGGGCGGAGTAGCTTTCTAATAGTGAAATGTTTTTGGTAGGTCATTTTCAAAAAAAAAAAACCCACAAGGTCGCTTGTGGGGTTTGTTTTTAGCCTAATTTTTTGTACTTGATGCGCTTGGGGATTTCGTCGCCTAAGCGTTTTTTGCGGTCTTCCATATAATCGGAAAAGTTGCCTTCATAGAAGCGGACTTGCGAATTGCCCTCAAAGGCTAAGATGTGCGTGGCGATTCTATCTAAAAACCACCTATCGTGCGAAATGACAACGGCACAGCCTGCGAAGTTTTCAAGTCCCTCTTCTAAGGCGCGTAAGGTATTGACATCTAAGTCGTTCGTGGGTTCGTCTAAAAGCAGCAGGTTGCCGCCTTCTTTGAGCATCAGTGCCAAATGCACGCGATTGCGCTCGCCGCCTGAAAGGTCTTTGATTTTTTTCTGTTGGTCTGCACCATTAAAATTAAAGCGGCTTACGTAGGCACGCGAATTGACCTCTTTTTTACCCAAAAGCATCAAATCATTGCCGCCAGAGATGGTTTCCCAAATGGTTCTTTCGGGTTCTAAGTGGCGATGCTCTTGGTCGGCGTATGCAATTTTTACCGTCTGCCCAATCTTAAAGCTGCCTTTATCGGCGTTTTCCTGCCCTAAGATAAGCCTAAAAAGCGTTGTTTTGCCTGCCCCATTGGGACCAATCACGCCCACAATGCCGTTTTTGGGAAGCGAAAAGGTGAGGTTTTCGTATAAAAGCCTATCGCCATACGCCTTCGAAACGTCATTTGCCTCGATGACAACATCACCCAGACGCTCACCAGAGGGGATAAAGATTTCGAGTTTTTCTTCTTTTTGGTTGTTATCTTCCGAAACCATGCGCTCATAGGCGTTCAGACGCGCTTTCTGCTTTGCCTGTCTGCCCTTTGCACCTGCACGCACCCATTCGAGTTCCTTTTCTAAGGTCTTTTGGAAACGCGAAGCCGTTTTGTCTTGTGTGGCTAATTTTTGCTGCTTTTGTTCTAACCATTCCGAGTAGTTCGCTTTCCATGGCACGCCTTGTCCGTTGTCAAGCTCTAAAATCCAAGACGTAACGTTATCCAAAAAGTAGCGGTCGTGTGTAACGATAATAACCGTTCCTTTGTAGCCTCTTAGGTGGTGTTCGAGCCAATGCACCGATTCTGCGTCCAAATGGTTGGTTGGTTCGTCTAAAAGCAAAACATCAGGGGCTTGTAGCAGCAGGCGGCAAAGTGCCACACGCCTTTTTTCCCCGCCTGAAAGCGTGCCAATTTTGGCATCTTCGGGGGGCGTGCGCAGTGCGTCCATTGCTTTTTCTAAAACAGTGTCCAATTCCCAAGCATTGAGCGCGTCGAGTTTTTCCTGCACAGTGGCTTGCCTTTCGATGAGTTTTTCCATCTTGTCAGGGTCTTCCAAAACATCAGGGTCGGAAAAGGCGAGGTTGATTTCTTCAAACTCCTTCAAAAGCCTAACCGTTTCGGCTGCTCCTTCTTCTACAATTTGGCGGACGGTTTTTTCAGGGTCTAATTGTGGCTCTTGCTCCAAATAGCCCACTGTGTAGCCGGGCGAAAAAACGACTTCGCCTTCGTAATTTTTGTCGATGCCTGCAATGATGCGCAAGAGAGTAGATTTTCCTGCTCCATTCAGACCAATGACCCCTATTTTTGCCCCATAGAAAAAGGAAAGATAGATGTTTTTAAGAATTTGCTTATTAGGCGGATATTTTTTACTCACGCCTGCCATCGAGAAGATGATTTTTTCTTGACTCATTTTTTTGTTGGTTGTGAAATAGATTTGATAATAGGTAGGGAAAAGGCAAGCCCTGTCCGAATTTTGGTTAAATCATAGCACTAATATTTTCGCCTCACGCCGTTGTTTGTCGCCGTTGTTTGTCGCCGTTGTTTGTGTCCTCACAAACGACCAAACTCAACTACTGCCGCGTCGCCGTTGTTTGTGTCCTCACAAACGACCAAACTCACCAAACACAAGCCAAAGCCATAAACGCTAATTTTTTAAGCCTTTACAAAACGCAGGCTTGCGCCATATTGCTTGCTATTTTTTTCGCCTCTGATTTGAAGCAAATAAGTTCCTTGTTTGAGGCTTGGGGTTTGGCTTTTCAGATAGGCATTGAGCAGCGATAGCGTTCCTACTTTTTTAAATAAAACACTTCCCTTTGCATCGAGCAGGGTCAGATGCCATACTTGGGAGTCAAATTCTTGGGTTTCGAAGCGTATCTGCACTGCCTCTGGTGCAGGATTGGGGTAGAGCAGCACTTTTTGCGAAGCTACCAAATCTTCTACTGCCGTTGGGGTTTGGCTTTCTAAGGTTTTGAAACTTGCCGTATTGGAATAAAAAGAAAGACGGTTGCCGTTTTTGGCGCGTACCCTTGCGTAATAGAAAGTATTGGCTCGCAAATCGTTTAGGAGGGTGAAATTTTGGGTAAGCGTTTTGGGATTGTAGGCGGCTACGATTTGGCTAAAACGCGCATCAGTAGCAACTTGCAACTCGTATTCGCTGGCATCTGCTACCCCTTCCCAATCCAAATTTGCGCCCTTATCGGTGATATTCGAGGCTTCTATCCAAAGTGGTGCGTTCAGACCCTCGAAAAGGGCGGCATCAGGAAAGCCTACATAAATACCTCTGCCATGCGTACCAACGGCAATCGCGCCGTCTTTTTGGCGGTATTGCATCATCGTAACAACCGAATTGCCAATCACATCAGGACTTTCCAAGACCCATTCGGTCTGGTCGCCTGCCAAATTCTGACAAGAGTACAAACCCGTACTTGTGCCTGCCAAATAGAGCGTTTTGCCCCTGAAACTGTAAATCGTCGCCCAACGCACAGAAGCACCGGGTAGCGTTTCGCTGCCTGCCAAATTGCCCTCTACGGCGGTAAAACTTGCGCCCCCATCGGTGGAGTGGTACAAACTTACGACATTGTAGTTTGAAATTGAAATCATTAACTCATCGGCATTTTCAGGATTTACCGAAATATTAGAAATGAACGCGCCTCGTGGTATGTCGGCAGGTAGGGGCAGTTCGGTTGGCGTGCCAAATTCTGCGGTATGCGCCTCGTCCAGACGGTATAATTTGGGCGCAACATCATAGTAAGACGAAGCCGCCAAATAAAGCACGTGAGCAGGATTTTTTTGCGAAACTTCTATGGCAGAGATAAAATAATCGCGACCGGGATTGATAGAAGCGGCGCGTTTCCAACCTTGTTTTGTGCCTACGACATAATCGGGAATGGCTCTCAAATCATCTTGTCGCCAAACGGTGCGCCCGCCCAAATAGTACATCTTGTTGTTATCCGAAGGGTCTAAAATAAAAGGATTGATAAAACTCTGATTTTCAGCCTCTTCGGGGTATAAATAAGACCAAATAACATCATTTCCTACCAAACGAAAACGCGCCATAAAACCATTTTGAGAAGAAGCATACAGGATACGGTCTTTGACATCGAAGGCACAAAAAGCACCGTCGGCTTTGGTCAGGTCGTAAATTTTGGGTGAAAGGCTGCGCTGTTGGCTACTAAATTCTATCAAAGGCGAGCCATTGTCTTGGCAGCCGCCCATTGTAAAATCAGCCCAATTCGCAATCGCGACGGTGTAAAATTGGGTTACGTTGTAGCCATTATTGAGGCTTTCCCAAGCAATGCGCGGAGCGGTAATGTTGGTGCGCGAAAGTCCGCCGTCTGTGCCTGAAATGAGGATATTCGGATTCTGAACATCAAACCAAAGGGCTTGCTGGTCGGGGTGATGGTTGTCGTCGCCATAGCCGCCGCGGTTGTCGCTGTAAAAGCCGCCAATCCAATTTTGGGCAGGATTATTTACATCTACGGGCTGTGAAAAACCCGTAGCCGAGCGGAAAAGATTGATGCCTCCCATCAGCACAAAATTTTCATCATCGGGCTTTACTGCCAAGACCATGTTGTAATTGCCCTGCAAAGCCATCACGCCTACATTGCCATAGTTGGGAATATTGGCACTGCGGTCTTCGGCTTCGTTTGTTTGGAGGTTGTAATAAAAAAAGCGCGAATCTTCTACGGTATAAGGACTTTCTATCCCCGAAAGGCTATTGCCTGTGTTGGTAAAAGAGTAGAAAACGGCAGGATTAGAAGGGGCAAAGGCAAGTAGGGTGCGTTCGTGTTCGAGTGGAAAGCCGTCGGGGGTGATGTTTTGCCAACTTTGTCCGTCGTTGGTAGAAATATAAATCCCTGCACCTTCGCTTTGTTTTCCGCTCAAAGAAGCGACTAAATCGCCATTGGCATTGAGGGCGACATCAGAAAAGGTGTGCCTTCCGATTTGGGCTTCTTCCATTGCACCCAAGACAAGGGTGAAGGTTTCGCCCCCGTCGGTAGAGCGCAAGATGCCGTATCCGTTGGCAGCGACAAAGATTGTTCCGCTTGTCGGGCTAAGGGCAATGCGTAGGGTATAATTGAAGGCGTTGCGGCGGTTGTTTGTAAAACTTGTGGCAGGATTGCTCACGCGCTTCCAAGTAGTGGGTAGGCTAAGGGCTTCATATTGAAGGTAGTTCCACGTTTCGCCATTGTCAGAAGATTTGAAAAGTCCCGAACCGCCGTAAAAGGCTTTGAAGCCTCTATCGGCGGCACTATTTCCTACCAACTCGCCCATTGAATAGTACCAAGTATCCAAATTGATAGGGTCTTGTGTCAAAGAAGTAACACTAAGGTTGTAGTTTTTTTCCGTCTTCGATTGCCAAGACGCACCTCTATCAGTAGATTTCCAAACGCCCCCAGACGCGCCCCCTGCTATCATCACGTCAGGGTTGCGCAAATCTTGTGCAAAGGCGCGTGTTCTGCCCCCTACATCGGCGGGACCTACTTCTTGCCAAACGAAGGGCAAGTCGTCTTCTGTCCTGCCGTTGCGGTAGTCTTTTTTGGGCAAAGTGGCGGCGTATGCCAATTCTGCCATGCGGATACCCTGCGGAATTTCGTTGGTTTTGGGGTCGCGAAGGCGATAAAACCAGTAGTCGGCACGCGCTTTTTTGGCTAATTTCTTTTCGCTGCGGCTTAGTTTTTTGGTCGGGTGGTCTAATTTTGAAAAGGCGGTCTTCCAGTTGGTCTGTGTGAGGGTATGATTTGGTGTGTTTTCCTTTTGTAGCCAAAAAGAAAAGCCCAATAAGAGGAGCAAGACAAATCCGCTGCCTAAGCCGATTTGTAGGAAATGACGCTGGAAAAAGTGGTTTTTAGGCGGCATAAGTGAGAATGAGTTGGAGTGTGTAAAGGTGAAAATATTGGGTACGCCAAAACGCAAAGAGGTTTCAGAGCGATAGTATTAAATTCGGAAGGTTATCTGTTCAGGTAGGAATAAGGCACTGCTTTTTCTAAAATTTGATTAAAAAAAGACTTTTTTCAGACCTAAAACTTGCTTTCAATTTGAAAATACAAGGCTTTGGGCATAAACTCGTAGCATCGAGTTTTAACGATTTAGGAAAGGATAAAATCGGGGTCTTGATTAAAGGTACGCATAAGGTCGTGAATTTCAAAATTATCCTCGTCTTGCGTTTTTTTGAGCCTTTGTAGAAATTCGCTACGTGCGATGTGGCTTGCGCCAAAAGTGGCTAAATGTTCGGTATAGACTTGGCAGTCGATGAGCTTCCAATCATAACGCAGCAAGTTTTTGACAAAAACGACAAAGCCAATCTTAGAGGCATTGGGTTCTAAGGCAAACATGGATTCACCGAAAAAGCATTTCCCTAAAATTTCGCCATAGAGTCCGCCTACCAAACGCTCGCCCTGCCACACTTCTATCGAGTGGGCAAAGCCTTTTTGGTGTAAATTCAGATAGGCGGCTTCCATTTCGGAGGTTATCCAAGTGCCAAGCTGACCAGGGCGGTGGCGTGTCTTGCAGTTGCGAATAACTGCCTCAAATGCGCGATTGACGCTAATTTGATAGGGTGCTTTGCGAATTTGGGCGCGTAGGCTTTTGGCAAACTTGAAATCGGCGGGCAAGATAACGAAGCGCGGGTCGGGCGACCACCACAAGATAGGCTCGAAGCGCGAATACCAAGGGAAAATCCCCTGTGCATACGCCAAGCGCAGACGCGCCTCGGAAAGGTCGCCGCCTACTGCTAAAAGTCCATTGACATCGGCGTAGTGGGGGGCAGGAAAGGTAAGTTCTTGCTGATTTAGACGGTAAGCCATACAAAAAAAGGCAAAAAATAGGGAAACGGTAGCCAAAAGGGTTCGAAAAACAAAGATTGCGTAAAAATACAGAAAAATAGCCAACTTGCCTTTTTCCAAACCTTTTTATCGCAGCAGGATACTCAAATGGCACAAAAACGGCTAAAAAATCGTATCTTTACTACCCACCAAACCGCAAATTCTTATGGCAAAATACATCAATCCCTACACCGATTTTGGCTTTAAAAAGCTCTTTGGCGAGGAGGCAAATAAAGACTTATTGATTGATTTTCTGAATCAACTGTTGCCTTCTCACCACCAAATCGCCGACCTTAATTTTCGCAACTCTGAATCCTTATCTGAATCTTCGGAGGAGCGCAAGGCTATTTTTGACATTCACTGCCGCTCTTCTTCTGGGGAAAGATTTATCGTGGAGATGCAAAAAGCAAAAATTAAGTATTTTAAAGATAGAAGTTTATTTTATATTACCTTTCCGATTCGCGACCAAGCACAAAAAGGGGAATGGGACTTTAAATTAGAGCCGATTTATTTTGTTGCGATACTGGATTTTGAGTATGACGAGGCAGAAGAGCGTCGGAAATTTCGTCGTGATGTAGCCTTGAAAGACCAAGACGGTGATTTGTTTTTTGATAGACTTCACTTTAAATTTTTGCAGATGCCTTTATTTAATAAAAAGGCGAATGAGTTGGTAAGTAAGTTTGATAAGTGGTGTTATTTTTTGAAAAATTTAGAAAGTTTTGATAAAATTCCTGCCATTCTCAACGAGCCTATTTTTCAGAAAGCCTTTGACACGGCAGCTTTAGCGAGTCTAAGTGCTGAACAGCGCGATATGTACGAGCAGAGCCTGATTCATTATCGCGATTTGAAAAATGTCATCGATACGGCAGTGGAGGAGGCAGTGGAGGGAAATAAGGCTGAAATAGCCAAGACTATGTTGAGGGAAGATGAGCCGCTTGAAAAGGTGGTCAAATACACAGGTTTATCTCTCAATCAGGTGCAGCAACTTCGTCGAGAGTTGGATAAAAGTGGTTAAAAAGCCGTTTTTTTTTCATTTCTTTTTCTTTCAATACCCTTTCAATCGCCAATAAAGTCGTTTGATAAGTTTGATAGGATTGAGTGTGAATTTATTTTCTACCGTTATTACTTCGCCTATTGCTTCGCCATAGAAGACTCCGCCCAAAGTCAGGATTTCTTCCTCCAAAATGACATTAAGTTCTACTTTGGGGTGAATGGTTTCGATGATGGCATTTTCATAGCCAACAAAACTGAAATGTAGTCGCCCTCCTTCGGGCATATCAATTTGATAATTGCCGTTTGCGTCGGTTAGCGTTCCAATTTCTGTATCCACTACCAAAACCTGAACGCTGGGCAGTGCGTTCCCTTCCTTGTCTGTTACTTTTCCTTTGATTGTGTTTTTTTGATATAACTCTGAAACTACTTCGCTTACATCAATGACAATGCCTTCCATCTCGATTTTCACTTCCATGTCTACTGAATCGAGGATAATATTTTGATTTTCAATCATAAAAAGCTCCACGAAAGGCTCTGTTTTTATTTGGGCAGTGATGTCGAGAAAAAGAACTTCATAATTGGGGTGTGAAAGTATAAGTCTTTGATTTTCAGAAACTTCTATTTCAAAATATCCGTACTTGTCGGTTTGGGTATTTTGGTTTAGAAACTGAATTTGAACATTTGATAGGGCTTCTTTATTTTTACCTACTACCTTTCCTTTGAGCAAAAAAGGCACTTGGGCGGCTTTGTTTTGGGTAGGATTGATAACCTGCTGTGTCATGACATTCTGCTGCTGGTCGGATACATTTTGTGCCATCACCTGACCTTTGAAGGCAAAAAAAGAGAGAAAGGCAGCCACATAGCTCGAATGAGGTAGCCAATTTTTCTTTTTGGGTGCAAGAAGCGGACGATTGAGCTGCTTGGCGTGAAAGCGTCCGCAAGTAGGGACTTTGTTTTGCTTAAAAAAATCAATCAATTCTTGGTCGTTCATGCGGCTAAAATCTACAACAAGGGTCTGGCAGGAGGCGCAATGCCTACCTTTGTCTTGTGCCGTCATTTTTGCCCAATCTTGGTCGCAGGGCTTGGGGATTTGGATTTTCATGGCAATAAAATTTTGCGTTTTTTTAAGATTACGCTCAAAAGATGCGCTTTCGTTGCATTTTACACACATTAGAAGCGATAAAAGATAAAAAAGTAACTTGCCACGCAGAAAAGTAGGGACAAAAAAAAGCCGCTTACCAAATGGTGTGCGGCTATTCAGGGTCAGATTTATATTTCGTTCCGAGCGTAGTAAATTTTGTGTAGCAAACCTTCTCTGTGTGTGCGAAAACATGCCCCGATAAACAACAATTACGATTCAATAAAAAGCAACTGTACAAGGTATGCCGATTCAGTTTGCGCTTCGCCATTTGCTACGCTCTTCTGTGCAAATTTCAAATCTCGTTTCAATCTTACGACCCACTTACTCTGAAAACGGTTGCAAGCTACTCAAAAAAAAACGTAATTTTTTTCTTTCACCCGACTTTTTTTTCGGAAAAGACGCAACCTTTTCATAAATGCCTGATTTTGAGGCGTTTATTTTTTTCTATAAAAGAGAAATTGTGCCAAAAGAAGGCAGCTAAAGGTGAAAATTACGCTCACCAAACTTTTCAATAGGGTAGGAATCCATAGTTCGAGCGAAGCCGTATGGAGCATAAAAAGGAGTAGATGGTGCAATAGAAGCAGCGGAAAGGTGTAGAAGACAAACCACTGTCCGCCCAAAGCAAAAAGGCTGGGGAGGTAGGTATTTTCGTAGCCGCCCGAAGGTTTGGCAATTTGCAACGCCAAAGGGCGCAAAGCCGCCACCAAGACCGACGCTGCCGCCTGCATGCCCATTGTATCGTAGAAGGCATCAACGCAAAGCCCCATCAAAAAGGCTAACCCTAAGGCAAAACTGGTATTGATTTGCAGGGGTAGATAGAGGATAAAGCCGATATAAACGAAGGCGTAGGCACTCTCGAAAAGTACGACGTAGCGAAACAAAAAAACTTGCACCACGAAGTATCCTAAAAAACTAAGAAGCTGTTGTAGGTTTTGATTGAGCATAAGAGGGCAGAAAAAGAGAAGTTATTGCGCCTGCTGCTGGCTTTCCAATGTTTTCTGTTCGGTTTGGAAATAGTTGCGAATGACATAGACATAGGAAAGGTCGCTGAAATCACTTGCCAATCGGACGCGAACAATATTGAAGGTGCGTATCGGGCTGCGCTCGATGCTTTCTACATAACCAATGGTTAAATTAGGCGGAAAGATAGAGTTGAACGCCGAAGTAACGACGGTATCGCCTTTGATGATGTCGGCGGAAATGGTAGTTTCTTCCAAAAGCGTGTGTTGGTAGGATTTGCCGTCCCAACGGATACCACCAAAGACCTGATTGCGCTTGATGGCTGCCGAAACTTCGTTATTGAGGTGCAAAAGCGAGCGCACAGTGGCGTAGTTTTCAGATACCAATTCTACCTTCCCGATAATTCCTTCGGTAGAAACAACGCCCATGTTTTCTTTGATGCCATGTCGCCGCCCTTTGTTTAGGGTCAGATAGTTGTGTTCCAAAAATAGGGAGTTCTTCACCACTTTGGCAGGAATGTACTCGTATTGCGTCAGGCGCAGGCTGTCGGCAGATTCGGCAAAGGCTTGCTTATTAGATAAAGCCGCTCTTAGGCGTGCATTTTCAGCTACCAAACGCGCATTTTCAGGCTCTAAATTCCAGCGATGCGTTACCCATTGGGAGGCTTCCAAGAATGAGCCTACCACTACATTGGCAGAGGAGGCAAAGACTGTCCGTTGATAATGGTTGTTTTGTACCACCAAAATCAGACACAGCAATTCCAAAAAAAGGAAAAGTAGTAGGTTTTTAAACCGTACTAAAAGGAGTATGAGCTGCTGCATGCGGCACAGGAAAATTAAAACACAAGGAAATTAGAACGCAGAGAAATTAGAACACAAATGGAATTAAAACACAGACAAATCAAGAAAACAGAGGCATTGTTACAACGATAAAAGCCTTAAATGCACCCCACCCCAAACCCCGCCCCCATAGGGCGGGGCTTTTATGCGGTATCATTTTTTTATGCTCGCATAAAAAAATGATTTGTCTTTCGAACCCTTCCATAACGGCAGTGATGTTAAATTCTAAAAATCAAATGCAAATGTAGGGACAAGGCATTGCCTTGTCCGAAGTGAGATTGAAATAAAAAAGGATTTTCAGACCCCAAAATGGGTTCAGTCCAAATTTTATTTCGTGTCAAATTTGACAAAACAAGATTTTTTACAGAACTTAACATTACTGGGGCAGGGTGGGGGTTCAGGAGGCTTGAACGAAGCACCAAACCCCGTTTTTTTGACTTTCTGACCGTTGTAACAACGCTGAAAACAGAGAAATTAAAACACGAAGACCTCTGCCCTTGCAGCAAAAAGCCTTCGTGCCTATTCGCTCGTTTCTATCCTTAGTCTAATAAGACCGAACGGTAGCGTTCTACATTAGAAAGGGCAATCCCTGTACCACGCACAACAGCACGTAGGGGGTCTTCTGCAATATGAATCGGCAATTTAGTCTTGAGGCTCAAACGTTTGTCTAAACCACGCAAAAGTGCGCCGCCACCTGTGAGGTAGATGCCCTGTTCGTAAATATCCGCCGCCAATTCTGGAGGCGTAATTTCTAAGGCTTTCAAAACGGCTTCTTCTATCTTAGAAACGGATTTATCGATGGCAAAAGCAATTTCGCTATATGAAACCTTGACCACTTTGGGAATACCCGTCATCAAGTCGCGCCCACGAATGTCAAAATCATCAGGAGGGCTTTCCAATTCCGACATCGCCGCTCCTACTTCTATCTTGACGCGCTCGGCAGAACGCTCGCCAATAAGCAAGTTATGTTGGCGACGCATATAGTCTAAAATATCGCGGTTGAAAACGTCGCCTGCTGTGCGAATAGACTGGTCGCAGACAATACCCGAAAGCGCAATAACGGCGATTTCGGTTGTGCCACCGCCAATATCGACAATCATCGAACCCACAGGCTGCTCTATATCGATGCCAATACCAATGGCAGCCGCAATCGGCTCTTTTATCATATAAACCGTCTTGGCACCTGCTTGCTCGGCAGATTCTTTTACGGCGCGTTTTTCAACCTCTGTAATGCCCGAAGGAATACAAATGACAATCACTTTCGAGAGGCTCATCTTGCCGATGTCTATCATCTTGATAAGTCCCTTAATCATTTGCTGGGCAGCATCAAAGTCGGCGATGACTCCATCGCGCAGTGGGCGAATGGTTTTAATGTCTTCGTGCGTCTTTTCATGCATTTGCATCGCCTGCCTACCGATTGCCATCACCTTGCCTGTACGTTTGTGCAAGGCAATGATAGACGGCTCATCGACGACGATTTTTCCTTTGTGTATAATGAGCGTATTTGCCGTACCTAAGTCTATGGCAATGTCGCTGGTGAAGATATCGAAAAGTCCCATCTGGAAAGGGCGAAAAGGCTATAATTTGAGTAAATAGTTGAATTTGCTACTTTGCCTATTTCGCACAGTATTCGGTATGCTGCACGAAAAATCGCGGAAGCGCAGGTATTGTTTTTTCCCTTCGCGTCGCTTGCCTAACAAGCACGCTCAAAATCATCAAGGGGAAGGCAACTGTGCGTTTAAGACAACAAAATTAGGCAAAAAAAACGAACCCTAAGCAAATATTTCGCTTTTTCTCTACTCTTTTTCAGTACCTAAGCCTATTTTAAAATCCTTTTATGTTTTTTTTGCATTTGCACGCCTCTTATTTTATTTCAAAGCCCAGCGCAAACTCAACTCCAACTGCCTGCCTGCCATCGGATAAAGCGCGATAGATTGGTATTGAAAATTTAATACGTTGTCTATCCTAACCTGCAAAAATAAAGATTGTTTTTTTGAACCAGAAAAAAAGCCAAATCGCCACTCTTGCTGATAACCCAGATTGAATAGCCAATAATAAGGTAAAAATTGTGAGTTGCTGCTTGTCGTAAATCTGCGGCTAAAATATTGTGTTTCTAAGATGTAATTGCTCTTTTTGTGATACAAAGAAAGCGTACTTTTCTGACTCCAAAGTGGTACATAAATGAGCTGTTTGCCAAAAGAAGCATCACTGGCATTGAGCGCGGAGCGATTTATCGTTTCAGTGTAAGATTGTGTTAGAAAAAGCTCTAAATGTGCATCTTTTGTCCATTTTTTTGAAAACCTTACATTAGATTCTACGCCCAAAGCGCGTACCCTTCGCAAGTTTTCGGGTCGCCAATAGCCCGCAATGGCAGGCGACCAAAGTATCCAGTCTTCTATTTTGGCGCGAAAAAAAGTAGTTTCAAATTCTACCTGCCACTTCTCTTTGTTATTTTTTGAGGTAGAAGAGTTGCGCCAAATCAGACTCAACTCTTGCTGCCAACCCTTTTCAGGTCTAAGGTTTGGATTTCCTACGGGAAACCAAAATCTATCGTTGAGAGTGGGAAAGCGAAAATTCCTACTCATATTTGCCTTTAAAATCATTTGAGCAGAAAGGTTAAAATTCAGACCCAATACAGGCAGAAGTGGTGCGTATTCGTTTTGGCTTGGCGAAGGATTATTTTGTAAAGTGCTATCTATCAGGCTTCTATTTTGGTTTGTCTGCCAAAAGGTCTGTCTTAGCAAAAATTTGATGCCCCAAAAATCTTGTGGCTGCCATTCTATGTTTGTAAAAAAATTGTATTGCGTTTGGCTTGCCCTTTCTTTGTATGAAGTAGTTTGGGCTTGGTCGTGCTTGACTTGCAGGCTATTTTCTAAAAAAAGACTTTGAAACGGAAAGAGGGAACGCAAAACGCCTTTGGGCTGTGCCTGCCAACTAACTTTTCCTACCCAAGTTTGGGTACGGCTTTCCGAAACAACATTTGAAATTTTATTCTGATAAAGTAACTTATCTTGTAAAAAAGCACTATGAAATAAAATTTTGCTGTTCAGATTTTGCCTTTCATAACTAAAATTCAGCCGCAGGGCTTGGTCTTGTTGAAATTCGGCGTTTCTGCTCACCGTAAGCGGGGGAGGAAGCTCTCTATCCGATTTTTGCCACCAAAGGCGTAGGGCTATTTGCTCTCGCGCATTGATGAAAAAATAAAGCTCCTGCAAAAGTCCGCCCTGCACAAGGGCAGCATTTTGTTGTCGCCGTTTCGTGCCTGCAAAGCGAAAGGGAAAATCATTTTCCGCCCTTTTGAAAAAAAGGCGCGTGAGGCTCTGCCATCTTTTTGTTCCTATTTGGCTAAGAAAATGGGTCTTATAGGTTTGAAAACTACCCACACTTTGCAAAAGTAAGATTTGTTTTAAAAACGCATTTTCAGAGTCTTTTTCTTCACTGCTCAAAGGATTTTGTATCTGATTTTGCAGGTGAATAGCTCCACCAAACCCTCCTTCGCCACTTTGCAAACTTGCGCCGCCGTAGTCTATGCGTACCTTGTCGGTTAGTGCAATCGGAAAGAGTGAAAAATCTACCTGCCCCAACATAGGCGAGGCTATCGGAATGTCATTCCAAAAAACTTGCGTATGACCTGCCCCTGTGCCACGAAAGGCAGGCGTAGCCAAGCCTCCTACGCCATAGAACTTCAAAAAAATAGGCGTTTGGCGCGTTAGCAGTTCAGAAAGAGAGAGTTGCGCCATACGCGCAAGGGTAGCCGAATCGAAAGATTGGCTTTTGAAGCCCAAATCGAGTGGCGCAATCGGACTTGCCTCGATGGAAATTTCGGGCAGCAGGGTCGAATCTTGCTGCGCTTTTGCTGTGTTTTCTAAAAAAAAGCACAGGAAAAAAAAGATAGTGAGAAAGTGGAAATTGTACCCCACCCCAAACCCCTCCCCCATAGGGAGGGGCTTTAATTTCGCATCTTTTTTTTCGCATAAATGCAAAAAAAGAGATTTTATTTTCAAACTCTCCCCCTTGGGGGGAGGGAAGGGTGGGGGTTCGGAAACGCTATTCAATATGCTGACTACCTGCCGCAAGACTTTACAGACTTTGTTATTCCACATACAAAACTAATCCTTTGAGGTACTCGCCCTCTGGGTGATAAATATTGACGGGGTGGTCTAATGGCTGCGTGAGTTGTGCAATAATGCGGACTTCTCTTTTGGCAGCGGCGGCGGCGGAAAAGACCATCTTGCGGAACAAATCCCTATCTACACTACCCGAACAAGAGAAAGTAAAGACAATGCCGCCTTTTTTGACCTTTTTAAAACCCAACTCATTGAGGCTTACATAGCCACGCGCTGCCCTTTGTACCGCTTTTTTCGATTTGGCAAAGGCAGGAGGGTCTAAAATAATAACATCATAACTTTCGGCAGGCAGGGCTTTTAGGTAGTCAAAACAATCGGCTGCAATGGCTTTGTGGCGCGTCAGTTTGTCGTCTTGAGGCTCAAAATTTAGTTTGATTACTTGCTCACAGATGGCGGTTGCGGTTTTAGAAATATCTACCGAATCCACTTTTTTTGCACCTGCGGCTAAGGCATAGACGCTAAAACCTCCTGTATAGCTAAAACAATTGAGGACACTTTTATTGGCACTGTACGTGCCTAAAAGGGCGCGATTTTCTCTTTGGTCTAAAAAGAAGCCTGTTTTTTGTCCGTTTTCTATGTCTATTTCAAAAAGCAGGTTGTTTTCTTTCACGATAATAGGCAATTTGGGCGTATCGCCTACCCAACCCTTTGGAAGTTCTAATTGCTCTAAGTGCTTGACATTTTCTTTTACATTTAAAAAAATGTAGGAAAAGCCCAACTTTCTAAAAATTTTCTCTAAGGTAGGAAAAATAAGCTCTGTCCCTTTGATGAGTAGCTGCACGACCAAGACCTTGTCATAGGCATCAGCGATAATACCGGGCAGGAAATCGCCTTCGGCATGGAGGAGGCGATAGGCATTTGTAGTTTCAAAGTTGAGGTGTTGTTGTCTTAAATCAAAAGCCTGTTGTACTTTTGCTTCCCAAAAAGCCTCGTCTATGTGCAGGGGAGGGTCGTGTGCTGTTTGTGTAAAGGCAAAGACGCGGGCTGTGATTTGGCTGCTGGGGTCGTAAAAGGCATATCCTACGGCGCGTCCTTTGTGGTCTTGTACTTGAATGATGTCGCCGTTGTTGGCTTTTTTGGGCATCTTTTGTACTGCCCCCGAAAATACCCAAGGGTGGCGTTGGAGGAGAGATTTTTCTCTGCCTTCTTTTAAAACAAGAATAGGATAATCCATAAGTAAGTTGTAAAATGGGGCGTGTTGTTTTACCCCAAATCGATGACAAGTAGTGTGCAAAGTTACGGTTTAGGCGTTACATTTGGGTTTGTGGGGGCATTTTTTTTCGAGGGGTTTTATTTTTTCTTACCTTTGTTTGTCTTTGTCTGTTTTTTTTCCCTTTTTCAATATGCTTACGGTCAAAATCATCAACACTTCTACGAAGGCATTGCCACAGTACCAAACGCCTCTTTCGGCAGGCATGGACTTGTGTGCGCATCTGCCCTTGGGTAGTATTGCCTTAGCTCCTTTCGAGCGCAAACTTATTCCTACGGGCTTATTTATCGAGCTGCCCGAAGGATACGAGGCACAGGTTCGCCCCCGTAGTGGCTTGGCGATAAAACATGGCATTAGCCTTATCAATGCTGTCGGGACGATAGATGCGGATTATCGCGGTGAAATTTGTGTGCCTTTGGTCAATCTCTCACAAGAAACTTTTATGGTAGAAGATGGCATGCGGATTGCACAAATGGTCGTAACTTCTCATGAGCGTGTGTTGTGGCAGGCAGCCGAAAGCCTTTCCAATACCGAACGCGGCAGTGGCGGATTTGGAAGTACGGGAAAGTGATTTTGGTCTTATCCTACTTTATTCTGTCGCTCAATTTTCTTAATAAAGCATAGAAAATTTTGAAGGGCTGCTATAAAAACAATTTTTCATTATTTTGAACCCCAAAAATGGATTTTTCCTTTGTCATTACCTATCGCGATAGGGAAGTAGAGGCGGTCAAACGCTGCTTAGGCTCGCTTCTGAACCAGAAAACGACAAGCCGTTATGAAATTTGTTTTGTAGATTATGGCAGTCAGGAGCAATTTCGGCAGCCCTTAGCTGCTTTTATTGCCACGCAATTGCGTATCCGTTACGCCTACGCGCCTACGCGCGGGTGGCTTTGGTGTCGCTCGCATGCCAATAATTTGGGTTTGGATTTGGCACAGGGCAAATATATCGTCATGGTAGATGTAGATTTAATCTATCCCGACTTTTTTTTAGAAAAAATAAAAAAATACATAGACGAACAAACGCAAGTTTTATATCATTGCTATTTCGCACCAAAGGAGTTTGGCGATTATGATACACTAAATTTTACAAAAGCACAACCTTTTAGACACACTTCCGAAACCCTGACAGAAACAGGTTTGATGGCTGCTCCCAAAGTTGCCTTTCTAAAAGCGGCATATTACGACGAATACTTTAAAGTTTGGGGCATTGAAGATGCAGAAATGAACCAACGCATACAAAAAGTTGGTTACAAACCTTTCAAAATGCCCTTAGATGAGGTCTATGGCGTGCATCAGTGGCATCTTTCGAATACCTTGCTCGATATAATGCCCAAAAATTGGTATGATTTTATGAAAAGGAGAACTTTAAAAACAACACAAAAAACAGAAAGATATTATTTGCCTAAAAATGAGCTGGAAAGTCTAAGCCCGTTGCGGAAATTAGAAAACATAACACAATCGAAAATAGAAGGCTTATCTTATCAAAACTTTAAGTTTGAAGTACCCTTTGCTTATGATACCATCAAATTTTTTAACTTGTTTGAAAATCTCAAAAGCGGTGAAGCCTTACATGTCGCACAAAAATTTGAATGGATAGGGCAGGAAGGGGCTTCTAAAGTGGGAAAAATGCTCAATTTTTTTAATAAAAAGGCTTCACAATATAAAATTTCCTACCGCATTACAGAGGCACTTCCTTTTGAAACCGAAATGATAGATTTTCTGAAAGTGCGCGATTTTCTCTACTTTTTTTTAGTAGAAAACGAAAGTAGAATTTTAGATTATTTTTTAGAAGTAAAACCAAGAGAAAAAATAGAGCTTTTTATCATAAAAAGATAAGAAAGCTAAAAACAAAAGACTACCCCAAAAAACGAACCCTAAGTTCGGGAGTGGGCAAGCGACAAGCGTCAGTTTTGCCAAACCAACGGTAACGGTTGCGTGCAATTAGGTCATATACGCCATCGCGGAGAAAAGGTGGAACGGCTAAAAAGACACGCGCCCAAGACCAAATTCCAGAAAGATGTGAGGCAATACGCAGAGCTGCCGTAGAGCGGCGGTACACCGTCCCATTTTCATATAAAATCAGACTGCTATACGATTTTGTGTCAAGTCCTTGACTATCAAGTAGTTGTTTGCCTAAATCTGATTGTAGCGAAGCAAAACGCAACGAACCAGAGGGGTTGCGGTCTATAATAAAATTGACTGCTCCATTGCAGAGATTACAAACACCATCAAAAAAAACAATCGTATCGGCAGGGTTTAACGCGCTCATCTTACAAAATAAATTGACCTAAGTTCTACTTTCAAAACGTGCCTATGCGGAAAATGTTTTGCCCAAGCTGATGCAAAAATAACAAAACGTTTTTTATATCAATTCCACCGAAATTAGCCGCTTAGAAGATTTCCTACAACGTGATTTTTGAACAAAAAAAAGACAACTTCAAATTAGAAAAAGTCTATTTTTCTACAACAGAGGATTTTTCACGTTACCTCCACAGAATCAAATCGATTTGCAGGGGGCTACGCAAACACAGGACAACTACAACGCATTAGACCAAGACCTACTGCAAGAAGAGCAAACCCTATATCAGCAGCAAACCACAACAGACATTATTGCCATCTTAACCGAGCAGACAAAAAATCAACTCCGCTCAGAATGGCAGAAACTATATGCACAGCACTGCCTACAAAACCTAACCGAAACCTTTACCCTACGATACACACCCGACGAGTACCACTATACCCTCTACTACTACGACCAAGCGGGTTCCTTGGTGCAGACCGTACCGCCCGCAGGCGTGCAGCCGCTAACCGATGCACAAGCACAAAACTATGCGCAAAACCCCGTAGAGCCACAGCACCTACTCAAAACCCGCTATGCTTACAACACCTTAGGGCAGCCCACACAACAAGAAACACCAGACGCAGGAAAAACCACTTTCCTATACGACCAAAACGGACAACTGCGGCTCTCGCAAAATGCACAGCAAAAGCTCGAAGACAAGTACGCCTTCACTCGATACGACCAGCAGAGCCGTATCGTAGAAGTCGGCGTGCTACACACACAACTAACTCAAAACCAGTTGCTTACGGCGGTAGAAAATCCCGCTTTCCCTACCAACGCGCAGAACAAAACAGAACTCACACAGACCCTATACGACTACCCAACGGCACAGACCGAAGGGTTACCACAAACATTTTTGAGGGGCAGAGTGTCGTCGGTATCGGTGAAAGAGGACGGACAAACCGTTTCGAGCCGCAGCACGTACTCTTATGACGTGCATGGGAACGTGAAGACCCTTTGGCAGAAAGTGCCAGAGCTGCAAGAGGAGGAGCAAATTGTCAGGGGCAGTTTCCCGAATTGGCAGGTGCAGACGCTGCAAGTGGAGGCACAAAAGCGTGTAGATTACGAGTATGATTTGATTGCAGGAAAGGTTAATAAAGTAAAATACCAAGACGGAAAAGCTGATGCTTTTTACCACCGCTACCGCTATGATGCTGATAATAGGCTCATTAGCGTCAAGACTTCCGTAGATAACTGGCTCTGGAACGAAGAGGCACTATACCGATACTATGCGCATGGTAGTTTGGCAAGGGTAGAACTTGGCGAATATAAGGTGCAAGGATTGGATTATTTTTATACCTTGCAGGGATGGCTCAAAGGCGTGAACAACCCCTTAGGTGACGACATAGGCAGAGATGCGGTCGCCAACACGCAGTACAAGCACGTCAACGCCGATGCTTTCGCCTTCTCCTTAGACTACTTCCAAGGCGACTACAAGGCAATTAACAGCACCCAAACCTTCGCTACCACAGGCTACACCAGCCTCTATAATGGCAATATAGCGGCGATGACGACGGACTTAAAAGGGACTTTGGGGCTGCAAACCCGCCAATATCGCTACGACCAACTCAACCGTATCAAGTCGGCGCAGACGCTGGGAGCGGCGCAAAAGTTTCGTGAAACCTTCGCCTTCGATGGCAACGGAAATATCCTAAACTGCACCCTAAATGATGCAAATGGTACAGAAGTTGATAATGCTACCTACCATTATTTTGCAAATTCCAACAAACTTTCGTATATTGCCGACCAATACGGCGAAATATTCGCTGGGTTTGATTTGCCGAATCAAAGTGCGGGGAATTATCAGTACGATGCGATAGGCAATCAAATTCAAGACTTGCATAGAAATTTAAACCAAATTTCTTGGACAAGTTACAACAAGCCACGTGAGGCGATTAAGAATAATGGTAAAAAAGTAGTTTATCATTATGACGGTCTGAATAATAAAGTTAAACAGACTTATGAAGACCCTAACTCGCATGTGCGCCATACGTATTATGTGCGTGATGCCGTCGGAAACGTCTTGGCGGTGTATGAAAAAACCGATACCTTTCAACTTTCTGACCCTGATAATGCTGATAGTCAGCTTGTTAGGGTAGAAGGCGAAACGATTTTGAAGGAGCATAATCTCTATGGTTCTTCTCGTTTGGGCGTTGTTTTGGGACAGCAAACGAAAAAAGTTCGTCTTTTGGGTAGAAAAAATTACGAACTTTCTAACCACTTAGGCAACGTTTTAGCCGTCATTACAGACAACAAACGCAAAGTAGGCGCAAGTTATGAAACAAATGTAATTTCAGAAACACACTATTTAGCGTATGGATTAGCCTCTGAAAGTTACCACAATCCGCAAGCTCAAAAGTACCGTTTTTCGTTCAACGGCAAAGAAGACGACGATATTTTAGGTTGGCAAGACTACGGTTTCAGGCACTTTGACAAGCTCACACGACGATTTACGAGTGTTGACCCGCTGACACACGAGTATCCCTGGTATACGCCTTATCAGTTTGCAGGGAATAAAGTTATTCAGGCGATTGATTTGGATGGGTTGGAGGAGCATATCATTAATGAAAATGATAGAAATGATATGCTATTAGAACTGACTCTCGCAATCGGTGCAACGGTTCAAGATAGTTGGTATTCTGCTAGGAATGTAGTCAATATGGGGCTTGGACTTCCTTTCAGGTATAGAATACAAAATGGTAAATATCAGCTTGTACAAGTAAAGTCTTCTACATTTAGCGAATTTGCTGAAAACACGCTCAATGATGGCTTTGACCTTATGTCTGTGTTTGGTTTTAAAGCTGGAAAAGGTTTGTCAAGCCCTACTACTCTTTTTGCTAAAACACAGTCGAAGGGTACGGTGGCAGGGCAGGGCGGGAAACAACTTTTGCAAGCAGTAAAAACACAAAATATTGTAAATAAAGTAAAAGAAGGAGAAGAACTGATGACTGTTTATCGCTCTGTTGATTTAGTAGAACTTGGTTCTATAAAAAAAATATCTGGATTTGCACCTAATCCAAGTTTATTTCCTAAGCAATTTGATTTGAACTATGAGGATGCTATAAAAAGAATGAAAGAAACACCGGTTCATGGAAATAATACGCAAGTCTTATTAGAAGTAAAAATATCAAAACCAGAGTTTGAAAAAATGAGAAATAGTGTGCAGCTACAACAACTAGATGGACAAGATGCCTTGAGTGTCCCTGTTGGAGCAATACCCGATTTCAACAATACTGTTAGAAAAGTAGACATTATAAATCCTAATTAACAATGAAAAAAATAAAACTTCCTAAAAAATTATCTGTAGAAGTGCATACTAAATATCCACTTCCAAATTCTGTCTTTTGCTTAGAGCTAACTATTTTTGGAAAACACAAAACAAGAGATGATGGGTACTGCGTATTTCATGGATTTGATTATATAATTGCTCCTCTTTTTGCAATAAATGGTTCACTGGAGGTAAAGGAGGAGTTTCTTATGGATTTAATAAGAATAGAAAGAGCTTACAATTGGATGGAGTTTCAAGATATAAGTGAATACACTCCTTTTATAGAAATAAAACTAATGAATATTGAAAAAATACAAAAAAATATAGAATTTATGAAAAAGTATGATGCCTATGAAGAAATTTATAATATTAATAAAATGAAAAAAGAAAATTTTATTTATTTGTTAGAAAATAGTTCAAATAAATTAGTACATTATAATGAACATAGTATAAAAATAAGAGATATTTGGACAAATAAAAAAAATAAAAAATATAAAATTTTACTGCAAAATAAAAATATTGAAATATAACAAAAAAAACTTAATATGCGTACAAAACATTACTTGGACTGCCTACCACAAACGCCAACGGGTCGTCAAAGACAACGGCGACGAGGTTACTTATCAATATGATGCCATGAACAAACGCATTTATAGTAAGGTCAAAATCAACGCTTTAGATAGCGAAGGCAATCCCTTTGTGCAAATAGAGCGGACGCACTACTTGCGTGATGCGACGGGTAATGTATTAGCGATTTACAAAAATAATGAATTAGAGGAGTTAAATATCTATGGTTCGGCTCGTTTGGGTGCGCTCAAAGGCAAGGAAAACAAGAAGAAAAATCGTGTTTTAGGTAAAAAACAATACGATTTAGTCAATCACTTAGGCAATGTCTTGGTGTCTATTTCAGATAATAAAGAGGGCAATGCCGCTACAAATAGTTATCA
The DNA here is from genome assembly GCF_000422585.1 of Hugenholtzia roseola DSM 9546. Classification (NCBI taxonomy): domain Bacteria; kingdom Pseudomonadati; phylum Bacteroidota; class Cytophagia; order Cytophagales; family Bernardetiaceae; genus Hugenholtzia; species Hugenholtzia roseola. Next base: position 43,807 of record NZ_KE383882.1, on the reverse strand, counting down.
AAATAGGGTAATTTCTGCACAAGACTACCTCGCCTACGGTGCCATCATGCAAGGCAGAAACACCACCTCCGCCCCCCGCCACACCTTCAACGGCAAAGAAACCGACCCCACCACAGGCTGGCAAGACTACGGTTTTAGAGATTATCAGACCGTTTATAAAAGGTTTGATAGGGTAGACCCGCTGGCATCTGAATATCCATGGAACTCTACTTATTGTTTTGCAGAAAATGATGTTATCAGAAGCATTGATTTAGATGGTTTAGAGAAAGCATTTGTATTTACCATTGGGAAGGATACTCACTACATGGGTACTGAGATGGAGCGTCAATTTCCAGATGTTGTACAACATATACCAATAGATATGAATAGCAATAGTGTAGAAGAAATAATACTGAGTTACTTAGAAAATTGCAAAGAAGATGTTGTTTTTGTCATGATAAACTCACATGGTAGTACCGATAGACTTTTTGGTATAGACGGTAACGATAATAATGGAGGTAGGTTAAAGCTTGTAAATATTGTAAACAAAGCCTTTAATCAAGAATTACCATTTACAAAAGAATCTTTATGTTTTATTTCAGGCTGTAACGCAGGAACTGAAAATACATTCTATCAATCTTCAATAGCAGAGTCTATGGCGAACTTATTAAAAATACCTGTTATTGCAGCCAGAAGGACAACAAACAAAGTTGAAGCCTGTCAAGTTTCTCAGGCTCTACCCAATCTTGGATATAAGCTTGGTAATACAGGAACTACGGATTTTTTTCTATTTAAAAACAAAGAGAAAATTAGTTTAGGAGATGACCCTATCTATCCAGTAGATTTGCTTAATAACGCTTTATCTGAATACAATTTTAGAAAAACAAAAGAACAATTTTTTAAACCTAAACCATTAAACACTTATGAAATAAAACAAGATTATCAAACTGAGCAAAATGTACGCATAGAAAATCAAAAAGTTTATTCTTCAAATTCTTCTAAAATTAAAAAAAGAAAATGAAAAAATTTATCTTTATATCTCTACTGTGTTTCTGTTTTATAGGAAGCATCTTCTCACAAACGGAATCTCCCTTTAACTTTGTTGAGGAAATAGAAATAAATATGCATAAAAAAGATACTAATTTAGTAAAGATAGTAGTACATTTATCAGACTTAGATAAAAATATTTATGCAGTTTTAATCCAGTCTTTAGATAAAAAAGATAGTATTATTTCAATAACTGCTCAACGTATTTTCGTAGAAAATGATGTAACAAAATCATATAATGCTTTTGTTGTAAGAGAAAATGTAGAAAATATAGATATTATTAATTCTAAAGTTCCGTATTGTTATACATTATCAAAAAGCGATAAATATAAAAATTCTTATAAAATAATGTATTATTCAAAAAAAGAATTTTGCAAAATTGAAGTAATAGTTTATCATAATGATAAGTCTAATGAATACTACAAAGAATTTGAACTTAATAACTGTAAATAATTAAAAAATATATTTTATAAAAAATATACCCCCGTTGTCCGTAGTGTTCCTCTTGCTGCCCGTAGTTTTTCAATAATTAAAAAACAAAACTAAAAGTTAGGCTTAGTCTGCGACTAAGACTTATCAATTCCGCAAATCTTAGATTTGCAGGGCTGCTACTATTAAAACATAGACAAAATAGCATTTTGTATTTGTTTTTTGCTATTTTTGCAGTATCTTACAACGCAAATCTAAGATTTGCCGCACTGATAGGTCGTAGTCGGAGACTACGCCCAACGGGGGTTTTAAGTCCAGATTGGCTAAATGCAAGAAGATTTCCTAACGTGATACCTGCTGATGGAAGAAACACTGTTGCATTGAAACCCTGTGAGGGTTCAAAAGTTATTGTGCAACTACAAATTACTGCATTTCGCCCTTTAATGTTTCATCTCGGAACATCTGACTACAACGATAGCCCTAATCCACGTTTTAATAGAAGAAAAAAATAACGATGAAAAATATATTAACTGTACTGTTTTTACTACTTTGTGTTGATGCTTACGCCCAAAATACTACGGGTTGGGGAATCTATGAGTACAACGATAAATATGATTCTTTAATAAAGAACATAAAAACAGAAAATTCAAAAATAAAATATTTATTTTTAAATAAAAATGTGATAAACACTCATATTTTTGATACTATTGTGGTGCAATATAAAAAAGATACTTCTACTTTTTCTATAGAAATAGAATTTAATGAAGATAGTCTATTATTTGACTCCTTTTTAGCTAGAGGTTGGAGAAATATAACAGGGATGGGAAGGACAGTCTATACGCAAACATATAAAAAATTAAAAATTATACGAAATATGAGTGGGGTTTATTTTTACAATGAAGACAAACTAATACTGTCATTAAATAAATACATTTTTTATGGAGACGCTATTTATATTTGCATTAGAAAAGAACAAGGCAATAGTTTATTTTATAAAACAATAAAAATATATATTATTCCAGAAGATGGTGTATTTGATTTGAAATCCCCATAGACGATATAGGCAGAGATGCCACCCCCCCGTTGTTCGTAGTGTTCCCATAACCCAAAAAATAACCCAAATGTTAGGCTTAGTCTGCGACTAAGACTTATCAATTCAGCAAATCTTAGATTTGCAAGGCTGCTGGTATTAAAACATAGACAAAACAGCATTTTGTATTTGTTTTTTGCTATTTTTGCAGTATCTTACAACGCAAATCTAAGATTTGCCGCACTGATAGGTCGTAGTCGGAGACTACGCCCAACGGGGAATTGCTTTAACATCCAAAACGCCTTATGTCTGCACTAAACAATAGTAACAGGTTTATATGTTTTTTTGTTGCTTTTTTTACTATTTTTTTATTATTAAATAAAATTTTATTTTTCTTAACGATAATTTTTTGCTTGTTATTAATGATAAATGTCATTAAGCTTTGCGAATCGTATTTAACTATATCTATCATTTGGCATCTATTATTGTTAGATATGTATAATTTTTTGTTTTTAATAGTGAATATGTTTTTGTCATGATTTTTTATAGCATAAAGTAAAGATTTTGCATATAAAGACTGATTAATACTTATTGAGTAAGCATTTTTTAGACTGTCTTTTATTTCCTTATTTTTTTCTATATTATAGAATATATCTAAATTTTTATTAGTAATATTTAGAACATTTATCATGCTATCTATAAAATCTTCAGAAGATTGCGCCGTTGCAAGAAAAGAAATACTATATATTAAGATAAAAAATAGGTTCTTTTTCATTTTTTTTTAATAATGTTATTATTTTTTAAATATATAGTTCTCACGCTCCCCCGTTGTGTATAGCGTTCTAATAACCAAAGCGTGAACTAAATGTTAGGCTTAGTCGCAAACTGCGTCCAATAATGGGTTTTCAGCCTTTTTCAAGTCCCTAAGTTGCCTGCGAAAGGCAGACAACCAAGCAGGACTTCTTTTTTCAGAGAGATAAGCCTAACTAAGGCGCACCGCCGTTCCGTATGCCAAAATTTCAGACGCGCCTTGCATGACCATAGAAGTAGCCAATCGTACATTGATGACGGCATCTGCGCCCATACTCAAAGCATCTTTTATCATGCGCTCCATCGCCTGCTCACGCGCCTGCGCTTGCAGTTGGGTGTATTCTTCAATTTCGCCGCCGACCAAACTTTTCAGACCTGCGAAAATATCGCGTCCTACATTTCGCGCTCGCACGGTGCTGCCACGTGCCACGCCCAAAATTTCTACTACCTCGCGCCTCGGCACAAAGTCGGTTGTGGTTACAATCATATTTTTACTTGTAGAAAGTTAAAACGAATAATAGTTGAAAAAAGTAGCCTTCGCGTTTTCATACGTGCTTCAAAAAGCAAGAAAGCAAATTCACAAAGTCAAATCGCCTTTTTATGAAAGAATTGCACCGAAACGGCACTAAACAAGGAAAAAGGACTTATTTTTGCCCTTCAAAAATACGAAATTTATCCAAGATGTGCAGCAACGTCGCTACCTTTTCTTGCATCTTGTCTGAAAATATGTTATTAAATTTTGAAAATCCTATAAAAAAATGAAAAAACTGTATCTACCTATCTTTTCAATGAGCCTTTTGATGGCTTTGCTTTTTCAAGCCTGCTCGTCGGGCAAAAAAAGTTTGCAGCGCGGCGACTACTACACTGCCTCCCTCCAAGCCGTCGAACGCCTTAGAAGTAGTCCCACCAACACGAAAGCACAGCAGACCCTAAGCCAAAGCTATTGGATGGCATTGGAAAATCTATTGCGCCAAACGCGCACCGCCGATGTTAATTCAAATCCTTTGAATTGGGAGCAGATTGCAGATTCTTACTATAAAATAAACCGTTTGGATAGAGAAATTCGAACTGCCCCTGCCGCCCTCAAAATCATTTCCGACCCCAAAAGCTACGTTAGCGAAGAAAATCAGGCACGCGAAAAAGCCGCCGAAGCACGCTATCAGGCAGGAAAAAAGGCGATGCAACTCAATACGCGCGAATCGGGAAAGCAAGCCTATGAGCATTTTCTAAAAGCTGACGGTTGGGTAAGTGGCTATAAAGATATTGTCCAACTGCTGCCCCAAGCCAAAATGATGGCGACTTTGAAAGTCTTGATGCAGCCTATCGGGGTGCCAAATAATTTCGCGCCTACCACCGATTTTTTCCAAAACCGCATGCGTACTTTTTTGGAAGACTACCGTCGCGGCAACGAATTTGTGATGTTTTTCACCCCACAGGAAGCGCAACAGTCGGGAATTTGCTGCCCCGACCAGTATTTGGTCATGAATTTCGACGAGTTTTCGGTAGGAAATATGGTCAATAATAACCACACAACTACACTAAAAGATAGCGTTAAAAAAGTGGTCAATAATCTAAGCGTCACCGAATTTGTGCAGGCAGATTTCACGCGCCACGAGCAAATTCTTATCTCGACAGGTATCATGGATTTGCGCGTTGTAGATGCCAAAACGAATCGCGTCTTGATGCAGGATAAAATTGGAAGCGAATTTCAGTGGAAACACGAATGGGCAAGTTTTAAAGGCGACGCACGCGCACTCAAAGCCGAACAAAGCAAACTTTTACAACAAAAAGCCTCACAGCCACCTGCCCCACAAGACCTCTTTGTAGGCTTTTGCGACCCTATTTTTAATAGAGCCACCGAGCGATTGAGGCAATTTTATAGAAGTTTTTAGCTTTCTGATAAGCCCAGTGGTGTTAAATTCTAAAAATTAGGTTCGAATGTAGGGCAAGGTATTGCCTTGTCCGCAGTGCGATTGAAATAAAAGAGGAATGAACCCCACCCTTCCCTCCCCCAAAGAGAGGGTATCAAAACCAAATTTTATTTTGTTTCTAATTTGATAAAATAAGGCTTTAAAAAAATAACAAACAAAACCCCAAGCCTCCTTGCAGAGTTGGCTTGGGGTTTTTATCTTAAAAGAAGACAACAAAACGAATCAAAATCGCTAAAACAACATCTTTAAAATAAAGAAGGATAAAGACAGATTTTATTCGGCAGGTGCTTCCGCGCTATCGGCAGCTTCGGCTTGTGCCGCCAGCTCGCCAATGGCTTTGTCTATGTGCCAGATGCCTTGTCCTTCTTCGCCGATGATGTCAAAAAGCTCGACGGCGCGTCTTGAAATAACTTCTTCTTCGCGCTGCTCCTGCACAAACCACTGCAAGAATTGGAAGGTAGCAAAGTCTTTCATCTTCAAACAAGCATCTACCAAATCGTTGATGGCATGCGTAACCTTAATTTCATGCGCTAAGGCATCTTCGAAGACTTCGCGCAGGGTTTCGAAATCGTATTTTACCTCTTTGATGGCAGGAGCTAAGGCATGTCCGCCTGCGTTGTTGAGGTAGTTAAAAAACTTCATCATGTGCATGCGCTCCTCTTCGGCGTGCTTGTAGAGATAGGCTGCTGACCCTACAAAGCCTTCTTTATCGCACCAAGAGGCGGCGGCTAAATACGCCCACGAAGAAACGGCTTCGAGCTTAATTTGCTGATTGATAAGCTCTTGCATTTCAGGCGTAACAGAAGTTTTGAGTGTAACAAAGGATTTTACTTTTCCCATAAGATTTATATCGAGTTTAGATGAGGATTCAGATTTGGAGGAAAGCCCATGTTTTTGAGCAGTGATGCTAAATTCTAAAAAACAGGTTCGAGCGTAGGGACAAGGTATTGCCTTGTCCGCTGTAAGATAGAAATAAAAAAGGATTTTCAGACCCAAAAATAGGGTTCTGCCCAAATTTTATTTCGTTTCGAATTTGACAAAACAAGGCTTTTCACAGAACGTAACGTTACTGCTTTTTCGAGTGGCTTTTGTGTATAGATACGTAATAAAAAGCGATGAGTTGGTGCAAATGTTTGTGCCTACCTTCAAAATTGCCAAACTTAAAATCAGTCTGAATAAAAGCCCTTTCCAAATGTAGGATAGGTTACAGTTCAATTTTTTGAATCTGCTGCACTGCCTCGCCACCTGCTTCTAAGGCTTCCATCATAGCAAAGACTTTATCCGACCAGCCTGCAATTAGAAACACATCTTTTTGTGCTTCTTCCAAAGGGAGGCTGCCGTAGCCTGCCAAGTCGAAAAGATAAAGTTTGGCATTTGGTGCAATTTTGCTTTTGTATTCATTCCAATAAGTAGCCAAATTTTCTTCGGTATATTGACTGTTCCAGAGTTGGCAGTCGGTAAAAATCAGGATTTTATCCATGACCACTTTGCGCGTAATTAAGTCTTTCAGAATCAAGTGTCCATTTGTAGAATAGCCAACTTCGCCTTCGCGCTTGCGCAGGGCTTCGGTATTGGCAAGGATTTGCGTTTGTGGCAGGTCTATGATTTTCCAAATATTGCCAAAAAGCCCCGAAACAACGGTTTGGCAGCGGTTTTTCAGAAGCATCGCCAAGACCAAGCCGATGTCGTACTGTTGAATGACGCTTTTTTCCGAAACAGACCAGTGCATCGAGCCAGATACGTCGCAGGCTAAAAGCACGCGCGTTTGGGCATCAAAGCCCTGCACATTTTCGGCACTCCATAAGGCGGCACGCTCCAAAGCGGCAATGAAAACTTCTTTGTTCGGATATTCGGAATACAAAAGTTCGCGATAAGCCGCCAAAAAGCGAAACGGAAATTGTTTAGACTGTAATACGGCGTTTTTGTTGCCGATATAATCCGCCACTTTTTGCAAGTGTGCAGCACTGACTTGGGCAGCCAAAATGTTGCGCAGGTTGCGCAAAATCGCCATATAGCCTACTTTTTTGCTATCGATGAGTTCTTCCCATTTTTGGCGAAAAGCCGCTGCTTTTTCGTTTTCGTCTGAAAAAGACTGCTGCCCTAAAACAGAAAGCTCTACTTCCCAAGTGTAGGGCGTTTCGAGGGTGTTGTTTGTGATTTTATCGAAAATAGCTTGTTGGGCTGCATCTTTGGCTTTTGGGTGTGAAAGGAAAAGTGCGTCGCGAAGTTTGATTTCTGTGGCGCGGTTGTATTTGGCAAACTGATATTCGTCAAATTTATTAAATGCTAATGCCAATCCTTTTTGAATTTGTTTCGAAAGTTTTCCTAATTTTTTGATACCCGCACGCTCATTCGAAGCCTGATAATAAGCCAATAGCTCGGTAATTTCATCTGCACGATTCACCACACGGCTGACCAAGCGGCTGACTAAGTCGTCGCCCCGATGCACCTTTGCCAATTCCACTGCCAAGACCAACGGAATAGAGCGCAAATACATCTGCTCACGCGCATAAACGGCTAATTGCGCCACAAAAAGAGGGTCATTTTTCCCTATCAAACTCACAAGACGCGCAATCCTTTTACCATTATTTTCATAAAACTTATCAGAAAGAGAAGTCGCAACAGTAGCCGCATAGAGTTCTAAGGCAGGCGAAAGCGGATAAGCAGGCGCACCTTCGTAGTTGGTAGGTGTGTTTTTTGAGGCTTTTTGGTTGAATCGCATCAGAGTAATAGATTAGATGAAGTAGCTTAAAAAGTGCATTTGATTAGAAAATGCGTAATGTTTTTTTGTATAATGCCTATGTAAAATAGGATTTTCTACACAATTAAAAATAAAAAAAAGAGGTTACAGGCGGAAAAACTGCTATTGGCTCTTTCGAGCTGGTCGCATCTTAGCCAATTAGACCATTGCTTTTTTGCAAAAGCAAGAGGGCTTCGAACCCCCAATCTCGACCCTGGAACGAAGTAAGTCTTTCCTACGACACTCTTTATTTTAAATATCTCAAATATTGACAAAAGAATTGCGAAAATATGCCAAAATAATAAAAAAGAGGCGACAGGCGCGAAGCGAAGACGCTCTAACCACTGAGCTACTCTCTTTGCAGAGAGGCAGGATTCGAACCTGCGACCTCCCGAAGCTTAGTCGAAGTATCGCTTCACTACGGCACTCTTTGGGGTAAGATACAAAATTTTACTGCATAAAGTTCGTGGCATGGGTATTTTTTTCATCTTTTTTTATGCAACAGAGTTGCAAATGCAAAAAATAGAGATTACTTTTGCAATAGTGTTGCATTTGCAAGTTTGTTGAATTTTCTAAACCCTTCTTGACAAATCCACTTCGGGGCTTGCCCATAGGCGAGCAACGAATTGAGCCAACTGTTGGGGCTTAAAGCGCGAAAAATGGCTATCCTAACGGCTGCACACGACCTCTTTCGTGCCAAACAAGTCGCAACCCAAATTGGCATCATGAAGGCGAGGCGACTGGAAAAATCGTATCGCGAGTCGGATATTTCCTTTCATGAATCGGAAAATCGCTACTTCGAAATTATTAATGCCCACTAAAACCTTTTTATAGATGAATTTCCTTACTAAAAAACTCCCCGTTACCGTTTTGAGCGGCTTTTTAGGCGCAGGCAAGACGACTTTGCTCAATCATATCCTACACAACAAGGAAGGCTTGAAAGTGGCAGTGATTGTTAATGATATGAGCGAAGTGAACATAGATGCCAATTTGGTGCGGCAGCAAAATGCTTTGAGCCGTACCGAAGAAAAGTTGGTAGAACTTTCCAACGGCTGTATTTGCTGCACGTTGCGCCAAGATTTGATGCAAGAAGTGGAGCGTTTGGCAAAAGAAGGGCGTTTTGACTACCTGCTCATCGAAAGCACAGGCATCAGTGAGCCTATTCCTGTGGCGCAGACTTTCACCTTCCAAGACCCCGAAAATGGAATAGATTTGAGCCAATTTGCTCGCCTCGATACGCTCGTTACGGTAGTAGATGCTTACAATTTTTTCAAAGATTTTGGCAGTGCTGATACTGTTTTGAGTCGAAACTTAAATGATGACCCCGAAGATACACGCACGATAGTCAATCTTCTGACCGACCAAATAGAATTTGCAGATGTCTTGATTTTAAACAAAACGGATTTAATTGATGCTCATCAACTCGGCACACTCAAAACTATCTTACACAAACTGAACGCTAAGGCGCAAATTGTAGAAAGTCGTTTTGGCAAAATCCCCCCCAATTTAATCCTCAATACCAATAAATTTGACTTTGAGGAGGCTTCTTCGGCGGCAGGTTGGATAGCCGAACTGCAAAAAGGGGTACATAAGCCCGAAACAGAAGAGTATGGCATCACCTCTTTTGTCTTTCGCAACAAAAAGCCCTTTCACCCACTTCGTTTCTGGACATGGCTTTCTGAAAACTTCCCTGCTACTATCATTCGCAGTAAGGGACTTTTTTGGTTGGCTTCGCGCCCCGAAGCGGCTTTAAATTGGTCGCAGGCGGGAGGCAGTTTGCGAGCCGAAAGTGCAGGAGTTTGGTGGTCGAGTATGCCTTTGCGCGAGCGCATGATGTACCCTTCTTTCGTTGAGTACAAAGATATGATAGAGGCAAGATGGGATAAAGATTTCGGCGACCGCCAGAATGAAATTGTTTTTATTGGTCAGGATTTAGACCAAGAACAAATTATCGCCGAATTGGAATCTTGTTTATGCAATCAGGCAGAAATAAAAGCGATGCAGGCAGGGAAAAAATTTGCCGACCCTTTCCCTATTTTCTCATAATTTTTAACAGTTATGAGCCTAATAGCGTTTTTATCCGCTCGATATTCTTTTTTCCTACCAAAATTTTGAACCACAAAATAAGGCTACCTTTGCCCTTCGCGCCCATCTTTTGGGCTTGCGCCAAATAGTGCCAAGCCTCGCTTCTTTTTCCATCTAAGTAGGCATGGACGGCACAAAAAAGGTAGCTATGTTTTCTAATGGTCTGAATTTGGTCGGGGTCTAAATGTAGTTCTTTGATGATTTTTTCGGTAGCCAAAAGTCTTGCCTGAATGACTTTGCTATGGTTTGCCATCGAGCGGGTGTCATGGTCGATGAGAGAAGTGGTTACTTTATCAATGACAAAAATTTCTTTTTCCCAAGTGTTTTTTATGATAAATATCCAATCTTCACAAATATTAAAATCTAAGGGGAAACCTATCTTAAAACTATCTTTCCTAACACAAAACATGGCATTGAAAAAGTTTCCTTTTAAAAACAGTTTGTAGTCATATCTGCCCTCTGCAATGCTAAAAGAAGCAGTAGGAGCAGAAATTCCCTTTTGTGTAATGAGTTGATGCTTCGTTGCAAAAAAATCTACGTCTTTTTCGGTATCGATGGCATTTTTGAGGGTCTGTAAATGGTCGGGGTGCATGGCATCATCAGAATCGAAAAAGACCACAAATTCGCCTTGTGCTTTTGCTACGCCGAAATTTCGTGCTGCCGAACGTTCTTCGTTTTGTTTGTAAAAATAGCGTAAGCGCGGCTCATTTTCAAAATGCTTTTCTACTTGTGTGGCTGTGTCGTCTTGGCTGCCGTCATCTACGACGACAATCTCGAAATCCGTAAAGCTCTGTGATACAACCGTTTGCAGGGTTTTGATAAGACGCGCAGCGCGGTTGTAGGTCGGAATGATAACAGAAAAAAAAGGCATACGGCAGAGGGAAAGATTCGTGGGTTAGGAAAGCAAAGTTAAACAAAAAAAAGCAACCCTTTTGGGGCTGCTTTTGGGTAAGACAACTTTCCCTTTGGCGGCTTATTCGTTAGGAATAAGGTCAAAAACTACGGTAGGTGTGTTTTTGTCTTGCTCTTCGGGTACAGTGTAAGTAATTCTGATGTTTTCTTCGCTTGCTTGCGCTTGAACGGTCTGTCCGCTAAAAGTCATCTGTGTGCCTGCGTCATTGACTGTCCAGTTACCAGAAGTTGCAGGGGCAAAATTGTATGCCAAGCCACCCAAGTTGATGCCGTAAGTGGTAGGGTTGGGTCCATCACTATTAAGCGTAAGGCGGAAGTTGGCGATATTGTCAGTAACACCCTGACCATCAACGGTGAGAGTTCTGATTTTCCACTGCTTAGAGATAAGCTCTACCAATGTTTTTTGTGGCTCTGGTTTTGGGTCGTCCTCCGAGCAAGAACATTTGGTAAGGAAAAGCACAGAGAAGAGGGTCATTAAAAGAAGAGAGAGGCGTAATGCTTTCATAAGTAAAGGCGAGTTAAGAATTGAAGAAAAGAAAATTTGCGTATAAAGATAAGACGTTTTTTTGAGATATGAAAGCGCGTTTTTAGTTTTTTTCGTAAAAACGGCTTTTTAGTTCGTGAATGTCTATTTTTTGGGTGCAAAACTCATACTCTTGCTCAAGGTTAGAGGCAACGATAACGACTTTTTGCGCTATCTGGCTCTCGATGTGGGTGCGATACCAACGTGCATTGAGGCTATCCAAATTAGAAGTTGGCTCATCGAGGGCTAAAATGGCAGTGTCGGAAAAGAGGGCGAAGGCAAGCCGTACTTTTTGCTTCATGCCTGAGGAGAAATGGCGAATTTCCTTCTTCCATACGCTCGAAGCGAAGCCAAGTGTTGCAGCCATTTCACTTTTATTAAGACTCATTTTTTTGAATTGGCTATGAAAGTGCCAAAGTTCGTGCAAAGTAAAGTCTTCTACCACTTCCATGTAGGGGGCAGCCCAAGCCAAGTGTGCAAAAAGGGCTTCGCTTGTAAGGTCTTTTTCGCCCATTTGATAGCGCAACAGACCTTCGGTAGGTAGATGAAAAGCCAAGATAGTTTTGAGCAGGGTGCTTTTGCCGCTGCCATTATTTCCCACTAAAGCCAAAGGTTCGCCTTTGGTGATGGAAAGTGAAAGGTGGCGAAAAATCCATTCGCGTCCGTATCGTTTGCCTATGTTTTCGAGCGCAATTTTCACAACTGTTCTAAAAAGGATAGCAATAAAATAAAATGCAATGATACAAACAAAACGCCTAAGAATCAAGCCCTAAGCGAAGATGTAAGAATTTGGGAGCAAATATTTAAAACTATGCGACTACTACTGTCTTGATGTTACAAAATTCCTGAATCCCAAAATCAGAAAGCTCTCTGCCGAAGCCCGAATTTTTGATGCCCCCAAAGGGTAGGATAGGGTCGGATTGCACCATTTGGTTGATAAAGACACTGCCCGATTCGAGGTTTTGTGCCATTTTTTCTGCCTTTTCTATATTTTTTGTCCAGATAGAAGCACCCAAGCCATACGCACTGACATTAGCCCATTCGAGGGCTTGTGTTTCGTCTTCCACGAGGCTAAGGGCTGCCACTGCCCCAAAAAGCTCCTGACGAAAGGCTATATTTTCTTTACTTACATTTGTAAGAATTGTAGGAAAAAAGAAGTTATTTTCTCTTTTTCCCCCTGTGAGTAGTTTCGCGCCTTCGGATAGGGCTTGCTGCACTTGCTTTTCTAAGGTATCTGCCAAATCTGGACGCGCCAACGTGCCAACTTGGGTAGCCAAAGAGAGTGGGTCGCCTACGACTAATTTTTCCATCTTTGCTTTGAAAAGCCTTGTAAATTCTTCTGCAATTTCTTTTACCACAAGGAAGCGTTTGGCGGCGATACAACTTTGTCCACTATTCTGACAACGCGACAAAACTGCCATATCACTTGCCACTTCGAGGTCGGCATCTGCCAAGACGATAAAAGGGTCGCTGCCGCCCAACTCTAATACGCTCTTTTTTAGATACTTACCTGCCAACGCTGCCACACTTGCTCCTGCCCTTTCGCTGCCCGTAAGCGTTACGGCTCGCACGCTGGGGGTGGCTATTATTTTCTCAACATCTTCTACTTTTAAAATCAAATTCTGAAAGACTTGAGCAGGAAAGCCCACTTCTTTAAACAAATTTTCTATGGCAAGGGCGCAGCCAAAAGTATTAGGAGCATGTTTTAAAAGGGCAGTATTGCCTGCCATCAAGGTAGGCACTGCAAAACGGAACACCTGCCAATAGGGGAAGTTCCAAGGCATGACGGCAAAAATCGTCCCCAAAGGTTCATAACGTACATAGCTTTTTGAAAAGTTACTTGTGTAATTTTTTTCAGATAAAAACACAACTGCTCTTTGGGCGTAGTAGCGACAAAGTTTGGCACATTTTTCCACTTCTGCGCGTGCCTGTGTCAGGGGTTTGCCCATCTCTTGGGTTGCGATTTGGGCTAACTCATCGCGTTTTTTTACCAATAAATCTGCCATTTTTTCAAAAAGTGCTGCCTTTTCGCTTATTTCTACTTTGCGCCAAAAGCGAAAGGCGCGGTCAGCCGCTGCCACTTTTTGCGAAAAAACTTGTTCATCTTCAAAAGTATAAGTTTGAAGGGCTTTTTGTGAAAAGGGATTGTAGGTAGTGTAAGTTTGCATCTGAAATAGGAGGGAAATGGACAATAAAGGTAAAGCGAAGCAGAAATGTAGATTTTTTTTTTGAGAAGGCAAAATTTAGAGATTTTGAAAAGGTAGCCCTATTTTTTTTGGAAAGTTGCAAGTTAAGAAATTGTAAAACGACTTTTTTTCAAAATTTTCGCCTGCTTTTGGGGCTTTGCCTCTTGTTTATATGACAAGCATTTGATTTTTAGCGAAATTTTGTTTATACTTGCCTACCCTTTAAGCCTTCAAAATATCTCACCTCTCACAGAACTTCGCATTATGAACAAGCCAAAACTATCTTTTTATTTCTTTTTTTTTATTTTTTTTAGGATTGATTACTTCCTCTGTGTGGCTTATCGGTTGATTTTAGTGCAGAAAATAGCGGGCTACAGCACATCTTTTATATCACTATGTTAAAATGTTGATATAAAACTATAACATACTTGTATTTAGGTTGGTTAATAATATTTGTTTTACTTCTAAATTCAAAAACATGAAAACTTTTCTAAAAAGTGTTGTGCTATTGCTTTTCTTTTTACTTGCACACAACGGACTTTTGGCACAAAGCGAATCCCCCTCGAGCGATATGATGCCAGACAAAGCTGCATTTTCTTCTCAATATGATTATGAAAAAGCCTTTCAAGTTTGGGCAAATCAGCATATTGATTTGTATGTGCAACTAATTGAAACCAACGCCGAAGAGGTCAGAGATGGACTTCCGCTCTTTCTTGATACGGGCAATTACAATGAAGATGCGCTGCGCTATGAGCGATTGAAAAAGATATGGATTGCGAATAATCCTGACAGGTATCGCACTATTATATCAAAATAACAAAAATTAAAAAAATATTATGAACAATAAATTTACTCTATTTTTACTTTTTCTGCTTTGGTTTTCGGCAGAAAGGGTGAGCGCACAGTGTCCTACTGCGCCGCCAGACGTAACGATTGCTTGCGGGAGTTCGCATTTGCTCAATGCTCAATCTATGAATGTTGCTTACAACGTAACGGCAACCTCCTGCACACCTGTAGCAATTACGGGTACAAATGCCTTCCCTACGGCTTGTGATGACTGTGTTACTGGGCAGATACCTATCGGTTTTAACTTTGATTTTTATGGAAATAATTACACAACTGCTGTTATCCAAAGTAATGGTTTGCTTGGCTTCGGTGCTTTCACTTACACAGGTTATACACCCTTTCCTATTCCTGCCGCAGGCACGCCAAACAATTACATTGCAGGTTTTCATGCCGATATAGATATTAGGTTTGGCGGCACGATAACATATCAAACCGTTGGCACTGCGCCCAATAGGAGGTTTGTTGTAAGTTACAACAACGTTGTACCGTATTCATTTGGTACGGGAGCTGGTATTGGTACGGCTTCGTTTCAAATCATTTTGAATGAAAATGGGAGTTTTAATGTCGTTGTATCACAACTTTCAGCGAATTGGAATGCTACCACTTCGGGTGCGCTTGCTACTTCGGGTGCGGAAAACAATGACGGTACTTTAGCCTTTCCTGTGCCGGGGCGAAATAATACAGACTGGCCTGGCATTGTACCTGCTAACCAAGACTGTCATCTTTTTTCACGAATAGAATGTAGTTTCGTCAGATGGGAGGTCGCAGGAGTTTCGGTTTCAACTTCATCTTCCTATTCAGTATCGCCTGCGGCAACTACCACCTATACGGCTGTTTGGAATTGCATAGGAGGGGGTGCGCCACCAACTTGTACCGATAATGTAACAGTTACCGTTTCGCCAAACTTACTCACAGGAACAGGAGCAACGATTTGCCAAGGTGCGCCAAGTGTTGCCCTGACTACAAACAACGCCTGCGGAGGGGCACCCATCAGTCAAGGAGCTGTTTTTAATGCAGGCGAACTAACCGTTTCAGACCCCACGTGGAATAGAAATTCAGGCGGAACTACCTGCGGTGCAAGTGCTGGTACAAATCAATACTATGATGTTTTTGCTTTTACGGTCTCAACGGCAGGCTCTTATACGTTTGATGGTTGTTTTCCTACCATTGATGGGCATGCTTCTTTATATCAGAACGCCTTTGATGGTTCTTCACCTTGTGCTGTGCCGAGTAATTTCATTGTCGCTTTAGTGCCGGGCGTAGTCTATTACATCGTTTCAACCACTTTTGGTTCTGGAAGCACTGGGGCTTATAGTTGGACATTTAGCGGTCCGGCAGGTGCTACCATTTCAAGTGGTCTTGGTGGAGTTGAATGGTACACGGCAGCAAGTGGAGGTACGCCGATAGGCACAGGCACGAATTTCAATCCTGTGGGTGTGGCTGGCTCAGGGCTTGCCAACACAAACACAGCTGGCACAACAACTTACTATGCCGCTTGCGCCTCAACGCCTAATTGTAGAATTGCTTTAAACTATGTCATCTCTGCCGCGCCTTCTATTAGTGCGATAAGTTCTAATACAACCGCTTGTTCGGGTGCGTCTGTCAATCTTAGTGCAACTTCTGCGGGCAATACAATTAGGTGGTATAATGCGCCAACAGGAGGCACGCTATTGGGTACAAGTGCAAGCGGCGCAAACTTTGTAGTTTCACCACTTACCACAACAACCTACTACGCCGAAGCCTATGATGGAAGTTGTGCTACTCTTACAAGGTCTGCCGTTACGGTAACCGTTTCTGCACCGCCTTATGATAACTTCTGTAATGCTGCGCCTGTTTTTGTGGGTTCAAATGGTACTTTTTCCAATACTTGCGCCACAGTAGAGGGCGGCGAAATTGGCGGCTCTTGTTTTACCGCTACCAATGCCGTTACGAATAGCATCTGGACGGCTTTCACCCCTGCCGTTACCGCTCCTTATGCCATTAGCATCACACAAGGTACTGACAATACCTTTGCCGCAACGGGAGGCTTTTTCGATTCCGAATTGGCAATCTTTACCAATTCCGCTACCTGTCCTGCTGCCCCAAGCCTTACCCAACTTGCCTGCAACGACAACGGTGCTACTGCCATTGAGCCTGTCTTTTCGGCGATAGCTTCTGTCAATCTTACGGCAGGGGTTACTTATTATATCCAAATTGATGGAAAGGCTTATTTTGATGCAGGAAACGCATTTTTGGGTGCTTCCAATGCAGACGATATTATCCTTTTCATAGAACAGCTCGACCCGCTCCCTGTAGAGTGGAAACGCTTTGAAGGGCAGGCTGAAAAAGCACACAACCTGCTACTTTGGGAAACGGCGATGGAAAAAGACATAGCGCATTTTGTAGTAGAAGCCTCTACCGACGGAATCGCTTTTGAGGCACTTGGAAAGGTAGCACCTCACCAAAGACCCTCTGAATACAAGTTTGTCCATCAAAACCCCGAACATCTTACTTACTACCGCCTAATGGAGGTGAGCTTGGCAGGCGAGAAGTCGTATTCTAAAACACTTCTTTTGAAGCGCGAGGGCGTAGAAAACAAAGTCGGACTCTTAGCCGCCTATCCTAATCCTACCAAAAACAACCTCAATTTGCGCCTTTATACCCAAGAAGCCGAATTGATGCAGTTCCAACTGACGGACATGCGTGGGGTAGTGGTGCTGACTTCTTCCCTACAAACGGCGGCACGCCAAACTACTGAAACGGAATTTTCTTTGCAAAATCTGAAAGCAGGCGTTTATATGCTTATCCTGACAGGAAAAAATGGCAAAGAGGTTATCAAGATTGTCAAAGAATAGCATTTTCTACATAGAATTGGCTTTTTGCTGGTAATGGTCTTGTGTTTTCATAGAGGCACACTACCTTTCCTAATTTGTCCCTAAAACTTGTCCATAAAATTGTCCCTAATAGAGGCGCTGCTTTTATTAGGGACAAGTTTTTTAATTTGGCTGCCAAATCTGCCTCAATCTGCATACAACGCTGTGCGTAGAGATAGGCAGAAACTTGTCTTTATTTGCCGTTGTCTGTGAAAAAAGTTATTTTTGCAGGGTCAGAAAATAAAGCCTACAAAGCCCTGAATGAGGCTCACGCCATTTTGGGAGCAGGCTCAAATTATTTTCGGTTTTAATCTTCGCTACCTTTTGGCTACTTCAATGGAAAACGACCTCAACTTCCTGCCTTTTTTGTATCAGGGCGATATGTTATTTTTTCAACGCCTCGAACCGACACAAAAAGAGCAACAAGAAACCACACAAAACGCTTCTTCCGAACCTATCGCCCCTTCGCCAGAAAGTTCTGTGCCTTCTTCCCTTTCAGAAGAAAAGGCGGCAGTTCCTGCGCCAAAGGTTGAGCCCAAAGAGCTTGTGTTTCGCTTTGTAGGAAAAAATCAGAAACAGATTTTGGTGTTGTTGGAAGATGAGGAATCGGCACAGATGCTGCTTTCACCCACGCATCAGAGTTTTTTGGAAAACGTCTTGGGCGCAGGTGGCGTATCGCTTGCCGATGTTGCCATTTTAAATTTAAAATCTCAATCCCTTCCCGAACCGCGCCTTTTTTGGGCAAGTGTTCGCAAACAGTTTGCGCCGCGCTATATTTGGGTAGTGGGCAATCTAATGCCTATTTTGGGGCTACCTGCTGCCAAATTGTATCTTCCGACAGAATACAAAGACCTTGTTTTTTTGGTTTCAGACCCCTTTGAGGCATTAGAACAAGATAGACAGAAAAAGTTTGCCCTTTGGCAGGCACTCAAAACGCTACCTTTTTATCAGGGCTAAATTTTATGCTAAATGCTTCTCTATTTTGCCCATTGTTCTATCTTAGTTGCCCATTTTTCATTGTCTGAGGTTCTCATTATTTTCTTGCCGTTGTCTGTGTCCCCACAGACGACTATAGGTTGCTTGTGGGACACAAGCAACGGCGGGGGCAGGCAGGGCAGCAGGGCAGGCACTCAAAACACTACCTTTTTATCAGGGCTAAATTTTATGCTAAATGCTTCTCTATTTTGCCCATTGCTCTATCTTAGTCGCCCATTTTTCATTGTCTGAGGTTCTCATGATTTTGTTGAAATTTGTGATAAAATAAGGCGTAAGGGTATGATTTCCATTGACAATCGTAAGGCGTAGGGGCTTGAAGGTAAAGCCTGCCGAAAAATCTTCTAAGTTGGTAAAGAAGCCATCGAAACCCAAAAAGACGCGCTTGATTTGCGCACCACTGCACAAAAGTAGGTGTGGTTCGCCTGTTTCGGTGTCCTTGCCTTCAAATTCCAAGATGTCGTCGTAGAGGCGCAGTTCGCCCAAATAGCGGTGTATGGGTTCTAATTGCATCAGGCGCATCGAAAGTTTGAGGCGGTCGGTTAGGGTGCGCTGTTGGAAATCTTCTTGATAGATGAGATATGTGGAGGTTTTTTGGATAGGCATGGGCGTAGCAGCTTAGGGGTTAGGCTTTGAAATATGCTGAAAATAAGTAAAAAGTCAGAATATAACAAACCAAAGTAGCCAAAACCAGCCAATAAAAATTTTGCCAGTTACCCAAGATGGGGGGCTTTTCATCGGAAGTGGAAGCAGGCGCAAGGTCGGTCATAGGGGAAGGTGGAATCGCTAAATGGTGGGCAGGTTGCTCAAAAAGCCTTATCTTTGTAGCCAATATCAAGGCTCTCCAAAGGAACAAAAAAAAACGTACTTTTCCAAATGTCTGCCCATTTCTCTACTTCCGATACGCATTATCAAGAGGCACTTGCTACTTTTGAGGCGCAAATTGCAGCCCTACGCCGCAGTCAGTTGCGCATTGCGGCAAATTTTTCTTCTGCCATTTCCCTTATCTTGGATTGTGTGCAGCGCAATAGAGGGAAGGTCGTTGTTACGGGAGTAGGAAAATCAGGCATCATTGCACACAAAA
Source organism: Hugenholtzia roseola DSM 9546 (assembly GCF_000422585.1). Taxonomy (NCBI): domain Bacteria; kingdom Pseudomonadati; phylum Bacteroidota; class Cytophagia; order Cytophagales; family Bernardetiaceae; genus Hugenholtzia; species Hugenholtzia roseola. The sequence goes on along the minus strand of NZ_KE383882.1, from coordinate 24,360 downwards.
TTTCGGCTACCTTTGCCAGCACAGGCACGCCTTCGGTCTTTCTCAATGCTTCCGAAGCTCTGCATGGCGACTTAGGCATGGTCGGTCAGGGCGATGTCGTCTTGATGCTCTCTAAAAGCGGCACTACCCTCGAACTTATCAAAATGATTCCTACCTTGCAGCGTGTTGGGGCAAAGACGATAGGCATTTTTGGCAATATCCAGACGCGCCTATCAGAGATGCTCGATGTGGTCTTAGATGGCAGTGTGGAGCGCGAAGCCTGTCCGCTGAATTTAGCACCTACCAGCAGCACTACCGTTGCGCTCGTGATAGGTGATGCCTTAGCAATCGCTTTGATGCAGGCGCAAAATTTCCGCCCTGCCGATTTTGCTCTCTATCACCCTGCGGGGCAGTTGGGGCGAAATTTGCTCCTTACGGCTGCCGATGTCATGCACAAAGGCGAAAGGCTGCCCCTTATTGCCAAAGAGGAGTCGCTCAAAAGTGCCGTTTTAATCCTGACACAAAAAAACTTAGGTGCGCTTTGTGTCTGCAATGCAAAGGGAGAGTTAGAAGGTATCCTTACAGATGGCGACATCAGGCGTTGGCTCACCAAAAGCGACAACCTACACGAAAAGGTAGAAAATCTCATGACGGCTGCACCCACTACGGTTGCGCCCAGCGATACCTTAGCGCAGGTAATGAGCGTGATGGAAAATCCGAACAAGCAAATTTATATCGTACCCGTAGTAGAAGGCAAGATTTGTGTCGGATTGGTACGCATGCACGACATTTTACAACAGTAGCGCGAAGCTCCAGTTTCGCGTTTCTAAGAAAAGGCTTTTTTTGCCAAATTTGATACAAAATAAAATTTGGACTGAATCCTACTTTTTGGGTCGGAAAATTAGTTTTTCATTTCAATCTCACTGCGGACAAGGCAATGCCTTGTCCCTACATTTGAACCTAATTTTTAGAATTTAATATCACTGCGCATGGGGTTTTCGTCTGAAACCTGCGATTCTGATAACTTTTTCACAAATCGGAGGCTAAGATTAGGTTTTTACACAAAAAAAACAGAAATTTGCAAGTCCAACTCTAATTGTTTGATTTTAAGGCTTTCATTTAGAAAAACACCTTTCAAACGCAGACCGAAACCTCTCTTTTTTCATAGCGCAATGTTAGAAAACTTAACTGCCCGCCTTGACCGTGCCGTCAAGACCTTGAAGGGGGAAGGGCGCATTACCGACGTAAATATAGCGACCACTATCAAGGAAATCCGCCGTGCCTTAGTAGATGCCGACGTTGATTACAAAGTGGCAAAAGCCGTTACTGACGAAATTAAAGATGAAGCCATTGGGCAAAAAGTATTGATTGCGGTCAAGCCCGGCGAGTTATTTACTAAAATCGTCTATGAAAAGCTCGCCGAATTGATGGGGGGTAGCCGAAAGGATATGAACCTCACAGGCGCACCTGCTGTTGTACTTTTAGCAGGTCTTAACGGTGCAGGAAAGACTACTTTCGCTGCCAAATTAGCCAATCATATCAAAAAAACAGGCAAGACCGTCTTATTGGCTGCCTGCGACGTGTACCGTCCTGCCGCCATCGAGCAGCTCAAAGTCTTAGCCGAGCAAATTAGTGTAGATGTCTATGCCGAGCCTGAAAATAGCTCTGATGTAGTAGGCATCGCGCAGCGTGCAGTGGCGTATGGCAAAGAAAAAGGCTTCCGCGTCGTCATTATCGATACCGCAGGGCGTTTGGCTATCAACGAAGAGCTAATGCAGGAAATTGAAGCCGTCAAAAAAGCCCTCAACCCTTCCGAAACCCTCTTTGTAGTAGATGCCATGACGGGGCAAGATGCCGTCAATACCGCCAAAATTTTCAATGAGCGCATCAATTACGACGGCGTTGTCCTGACTAAATTAGATGGCGACTCGCGTGGTGGTGCAGCTCTCTCTATCCGTCGTGTGGTAGAAAAGCCCATTAAATTTATTGGTACGTCTGAAAAAATAGATGGCATCGATGCGTTTCACCCCGACCGTATGGCGCAACGTATCTTGGGTATGGGCGACGTACTTTCTTTGGTAGAGCGTGCGCAGCAGGCTTTTGATGAAGACGAAGCCCGCCGCATCAATAAGAAAATCCGCAAAAATCAGTTCGATTTCAATGACTTTATCTCACAAATCGAGCAAATCAAGCGCATGGGTAACATCAAAGATTTGGTAGGCATGTTGCCCGGTATTAGCAAAGAATTGAAAAACATCGAAATAGACGATGATGCCTTCAAACCTATCGTCGCTATGATTCAATCTATGACTCCCGAAGAGCGTGGCAATCCCGACCTTTTAGATGGCAGCCGCAGAAAGCGCATCGCCAGAGGTAGTGGCAGAACCATTCAGGAAGTTAATAACCTTATCAAACAGTTTGGTGAAATGCGCAAACTCATGCGCAAGATGAACCAAATGTCTGCTCCCAAGCAGAAATTGGCAAAGATGATGAAGCGCAAATAAATGGTAAGCCCATAGCGGCAATTTCCTTTTAAAGCCAAAAAAAGACCCTTTCGTTTTTAAAGCGGAAGGGTCTTTTCGATGTTATTTTTTAGAAAGAAAATCGTTGCTTTTACGAGTCGTTTGAAATTTTAAAAAATATTGTAAAGAACAAAATACAAAATATCGTTCTGCTTGCTTGTTTTTTGCCAACGGTTTACTGTGAAATTAGCCAAGCCTGTGCTTCTTCCACATCTTTGAATTGGCTTAATTGTAGTGCGCCCCCAAAAAGGGTCGTGCGTCTTTCTGCATTGTTGATAGCCACTTGATAGAAAACATCATCAGAAAGTACAATCGCAACACGTATTTTTCCACTTACCTTTATCATTTCAGGTACAATTTCGCCAAAGACCCACTCCAAATGCCCCGGTGGAATTACTTTGCCTAAGCGGTCGTCTAAAAAGAGCTTGCCCGTTTTATTTTTTTGTACTAATTCTAAGATATGTCGCCAAAGTTCTTGGTATTGGTCGAGGCGGTAGTAGGTCTTGGCAGAGGCATAGACCCATTTATTGGTAGCGTTGTAGCCTGCCGTAGCGAAGGCGGTATCAAAGGTAATGGTGAGATTTGCTGACATAAAAGCGAAATTTGAAGCGTGAAGGAAACTGAAAAAGGGTGAAGGCTCACCCTAAGTCGCGCGTCAAATCGAGTTCGCTTTGTTCAAGGGTGGCTTCAGTTACGAATATAGGTTTTCCGTAAATAACTTCAAACTTTGAGAAGGGAAAAGGTATAATTTTTTTGTCCCAATCGCCTGTACGGAAATAGCTTTTGTAACGAAACTGTATGGGAATGATAGGTTTGCCCGATAAAAGGCTTAATCGCAAAGCCCCTTTTTTTAGCACCTTTGCCGGACCCAAAGGACCATCAGGCGAAATGGGAATGTTGTAGCCCTCCTTCAAAAGTTTGCTAAGTTTGATAAAAGCCTCTTTGCCCGAATTGCCCGTAGAGCCTAAAATCAGTTCATCATATCCAAGCCAGCGCATGAGCGTGTGCGAGGGCTTCATGTATCGCGCAGGGTGCAGCATAACGGCACTTTTGGGCTGCCTTTGGTGCGAAAAAAGCCCAAAATACGTAACCCAGTTTTCATGCCAAAGGGCGTAGAGTGCGCCTTGCTGTGCTTCGGATTCCGCTTGGTCTTCCCCCTTGTACTCGATGCGACACGTCCAATATATCGTTTTGAGCAGCGCAAGCAGGCAGAAAGCAAAAAAATGATGCCCGTAATAGTAGAGTGCTGCCCGAAAACGGAAGGGCTTGCGAGCCGTTGTTTCCTCTGTTTTTAAGGTAGGCGAAGGAGCAGAGTCTTCTTTTTGCGAGGATTTGAACTTTGGAAAGGATTGTTGCTCGAAGGGAAAGGAAAGGGGAGAGTGAGGATAGTTAGAAAGGTGATTCATGGCTTGTTCTATTTTATAGTGTGATAGAGGAGTGAAGGTCTAAGGGGTAACCCTTGTTTTTTGTAGCAACACAATAGAAGCCGATGGCGTTTTGAGAGAAGAGAGCAGTTGGGCTGCCTCTTGTTGTAATTTTGACCGTAAAATCCTACTTTTTTACGTACCTTGCAAGTATAATCGCATCTCAAAATTGTATGCTTGTGTGATAAAAATGCCATTTGGTAGCTAAAATTGGCACGCCAAAAGCAATTACAAAAAAAACAATGCAGTTATTAAACCTACTCAAAATAAAACGTAGAAGGTTTGATATAGCACTTTTTTAAGCGAAATCCGTATTTTGGGAAAAGAAAACGACGAAAAAAAGCAAAAAGGTACATAGAAAAGAAAAATGCCTTTTTTTCATTTCTCAGCAGGCTTAAAAGTCCTTGCCAAAAGCTAAAAGTATTTCCATTTTTTGATTTTTTCACATTTATTCACATTTGCCTCTTTGCGCTTTTTACATGCCCTGATGCCAGAAAATAGCATTTTTGAGTAGGCGCGATAGCGGATAGAGTAGCCAAATGAAAGCCAAAGTCCAAGCCAAAGTCCAAGCCAAGATACGCCATAATTTGTTTGTTTTCTTTGTATTTATATCATAAAAAAGTACTTTTTCTAAATAAAATCCTAATCCTACCCAATGCACCAAAAAAAAGGGCGCAAGCAATCTTTCGCCATCTGCCGCCTGTATCTTGCCCAAACTATTGAGGGCGACGAAGTAAAAAAAAGCAGCCCCATAAAAAAGCGACAAGGTTTTGTTTTTTGTAAAAAAAATAAAAAGAATACCCAAACCCAAAACCAAAAAAATGGCGATACCTGCACCCAAATAAGTAGGCAATTTTTCAAACTCGAAACCAAAGAAATGCCAAAGGTGAGAAAAAAGCGAATCGGGTAAGAGGCTATTCCAAATTTTAGAGCCATATAAGGTTAAATTTTCTACCAAACTTGAACCGTAGGCGTGAGATTGCGCCCTAAATTTGCCTTCGGAAAGGTGAAAGCCGCGCCATTGCCAAAAAAGAAAAAAGAGAAAGGCAGGCAGAAAAAGAAGCGATAGATAAAAAAAGTGTGAAAATGTTTGATAAAAATAAGCATAAGACTTCCATTTTTCTGACTTAAAAAAATCTTGGCTACTTGCTGTAAAAAGCATCATAAGCAAGCCCAAAAGCCAAAAAATGCCAGCATTGCGCTGCATCACCAAAAGAAGCGCGAGCAGTGCAAAACAAAGAGATTGAAAGGTAAAACTTTTTGATGTATTTTTTTTATCAGGGTAAAAATACCACAAAGCCGCCAAAAGGAGCAGGAAAAAACTTTCCGACCAGAGAAAAATCGATACCATAAAGAGAGGCAGAGCCGTTAGCAGTGCCAAAAAAGTCCAGATTCTTGCTATTGCACTTTTGACATTTTTTTTTATAATTTGGTATAAAAAAAAGTATAAAATTACAGAAAAAAACAACTGTTGGGCGGCTACAAAAGGCAGAATCTCACCCTTATTTTTTCCGATACAAGCGAGCAAGGCAGGATAGAGAGGAGTCCAATGCACAAAAGGCTTGCCGTTGGCGCGAAGTAAGGCGTTTTTGACGTGGAGGCTTTGGGCGGCAGCAAGGTAGTCGAAGGAATCTGCCGTTAGCCAAATGCCTGCTTGTGTGGCATATTGTTGTAGCAAGCCCCAAAAGAGGATACCCAGCGCAGCGAGGTAGGCAAATTTTATCTTCTCGAAGGCTTGAAGGGGATTTTTTTTTGAAAGCATCAGGATTTTTTCTTACTTTGCAGGTTCGAAGGGGAGGTTTCTTACACGTCATTTACAAGACAAACGCAAGACCAATATGGAAGATATTTTTGGAAAAATAGACCTGACCGTGATGCGACACGTGGTTTTTGTCCTTTTGATGGCACTCACGACGGCGCGTTTGGCAAAGGCTGCCGTTAATAACTACTTGGTGCAATTAGGCGAAAAAAATGATTACGACAACACCACACGCATCAAGTTTTTTCGCAACACCATCAATTTTTTGGTCTTTACCGTTGCTTTTTTGCTCATTACCTACGCCATTCCCTTTTTGCGCTCTATTGCCGTTACGCTATTTGCAGGTGCAGGTATTTTCGCTGCCGCTATTGCCTTTGCCTCTCAAAAGGCATTTAGCAATATCGTGAGCGGCATTTTTATCGTGGTCTTCAAGCCTTTTCGAGTGGGCGATATGATTACGGTTGGGACAAATATCGGTTTTGTGGAAGATATTACGCTGCGCCATACCATCATCAAAAGTTTAGAAAATAGGCGTGTTATTATTCCCAACTCTACCATTAGTTCGGATACGATTGTCAATTCTTCGATAGAAGACCCCAAGACGTGCATTTTTGTCGAGATTTGGGTACAGCACCAGACCGACCTTAGAAAAGCCATCGAGCTAATGCGCGAGGCGGCTTTGGCACACCCAGAGTGCATCGATAACCGAAGCGAGGAAGATAAACTCAACGGCGATTCGCCTGTAACGGTGCGCGTCATCAATATCACCGAAGTAGGAATTTTGCTTCGTGCCTACGTTTGGGCGCGAACCCCCGATATTGCCTTCGTAACCAAATGCGACCTTTTAGAAACCTACAAAAATACCTTCGAGGAAAACGGCGTGCTTTTGGCTCTGCCTCGTCGCCTGCTTTCGTATGAAAAATAAAATGCACCCTGTCAAATTTTTGCCGAAAAGTGTTTTACCCCACCCCAAACCCCTGCCCCCAAAGGGAGGGGCTTTCTTTTCGC
>NZ_KE383882.1:0-17398 GCF_000422585.1 Hugenholtzia roseola DSM 9546 | reverse complement strand
CTTTTCGCAGGCTTTTCCAAGTAAAGCCGCAAAAAAAACTGTTGGTTTTCAAATCCTCCCCTATGGGGGGAGGGTAGGGCGGGGGTTCAGAGATGTTTTACCCCACCCCCTGCCCCCAAAGGGCAAGGCGCGTACTCATTTAAACAGCTTGACTAAGCGGCTGATGGGGCTTGTTTTTTTGGTTTTGATAGAAATGGCTTGTAGTTTTGGAAAAATCACTGCCCAGCACGTACCCTCAAATTCACTTTCAAATACCGCCGTTAGTCTATCTTTTTCTGATTTTCAAAATCGCTACCCCGAAGAAAAGGCGATATTTTTAGAGCGTAGAAAAACACTTTGGATAGATTATCTGCCTCAAAAGGATAGCCTTTATATCGTCGCCGAGCATCATACGCGCATGCTGCATCTCAAATTTCAGTCGCAGGCGTATGCCAACGAGGTCATTCCTTTTTCACAATATCAGACCATTTTAGCCAAAGAAGCCTATACGCTTTTGCCTCAAAAAGATGGCAGCAAAATAAAAAAGAGCGTCAATCATTTCGAGCAGCGCGACGTAGTATCGGCAGACGTTTTCTACAATGATGCCAAAGAACTCACCTTTATCTTTCCGCAGGTAATTGCAGGGGCGGAAACGGTCTTGACTTATCGCGAGCATATCAAAGAGCCGCGTTTTTTGGGTAGCTTTTTCTGGACAAGCTATGCCAAAACGCAAAAGGCTGCCTTTACAATTTATGTAGATAAGCGCGTAAGTCTTGAAGTGGTAGATTTTCATCTGCAACCGTATCAGGTGCGCAAAGATTCGAAGAGCGATAAAAAATACCACATCTATCATTTTGAGGCGGAGAACCTGCCTAAGTTTTCGCAGGACAAAAGTGCGCCTGCCTTGCGCTATTACGAACCCCATCAAATTCCGTATGTGAGCAGGGTAGAAGAAAAGCCTTTTTTAGCTTCCACGCGCGACTTGTATCAGTGGTATTATGGTTTTATTTCAAAAGTGGATAGCAAAGCGGCTTATCGCGATTTAAAAGACCTTGCCGATTCGCTTACTTTGGGAGCGCGAAATGAGCGGCAAAAAGCCGAAATGATTTTCCGCTGGGTCAATACCCAAATTCAGTACATTGCCTTCGAAGATGGCTTACGCGGTTTTGTGCCTGCCGCTCCTGCCAGCGTACTTTACAAACGCTATGGCGATTGTAAGGATATGAGCAGCTTGCTTGTTGGCTTGCTGCGGGCGGTGGGCTTGGAAGCCTATTTTGCTTGGATAGGCTCGCGCGATTTGCCTTATCGCTATCAAAACCTGCCTACGCCTGCCGTCGATAACCACATGATTGCCGTTTTGATGCTCGAAGGGGATACCCTTTTTTTAGATGCCACAGGCAAAACAGACGATTTTGGGAAGCCTACCTCTTTTATACAAGGAAAGGAGGCTTTGGTAGCCAAAAGTCCTACCGAATTTCAAGTCCTGACTTTGCCCATTTTAGAAAAAAGCCAAAATCAAATCTATGATAGTGCCTATTTGAAGTTAGATTTGAGTCAGCGCACATTAAGCGGTGAGGCACAGGTCTATTACAAAGGCTATCCAAAAGATTTGCTTGCGCCTTTGGTAAGGAATGCGACGAAAGGGGAAGAAAAAGAAGCCCTCCGCAAACTTCTCAACCCTAAGCAGGAGCATTTGCAACTTCTAAATTATCAAGTGAGTCGGGATAGCCTCTTGCGGATTCAATACCAATATCTTCTGCCGCAATACGTTCAAATCTTACAAAACGAAATTTACCTCAATCTGCACCTAAACCCCGTATGGCGCAGTACCGAAATTGATACTTTGCGCCGTTCGCCTATCAGCAGTCATTACCACTTCGAGGAAACCCATCTCTACATCTTAGAGTTGCCCAAAGGCTATCTTCTTCGTCATGTGCCTGAAAATCAGAGTTATAAAGGCGATTTCTTTGGTTATGAAATTCGCTATGAGCGCAGGAAAGAGAGCCTTTTGCTATTTCATCGGGTCTATGGCAGCTACCTACTTTTGGAAAAGGCGCGTTTTCAAGAGTGGAATCTGATGATAGAAATGCTCAATGATGCTTACCGTCAGAATATTATTTTGGCGCGTTAGTGCAGGGTCGAAAGGCTTGTAAAGGCGAGAGTTTTTGGGAAAAAGGCTTAAAAAGCAGTTTTGAGCAGGCTGCTATCAAAAAAAGTTTTAAATTTGCCCAAAACTTACACACCCCACTGATAACCCCAGTCCCCATTTATTCGTAACTACCTTTAATACAAATGGAATTGAAAACTTTTAAAGAGGAAAGCTATTTCCTTATCGTAGTCAAAGGCGATTTAGATGCCGCTTCTGCTATAGAATTGGACACGCTTTTGCTAAATTCTATCAAGGAAAATCACAAAAAAATCTTGATAGACTGCACAGGTTTGGAGTATATTTCCTCGCCGGGTATTGGAGTTTTCACCGCCCATTGGGAAGATTGTACCCATAAAGGCATCAAGTTGGTCTTGTTTGGTTTGAGTAGCAAAGTCTTCAATGTCTTTCAGATACTCGGACTGCACAATATCCTTCCCATTACTACCAATAAAGAACAAGCTAAAAAAATAGCCGATGGAGCATAAATTGAGAGTACATTGTTTGCGTAATAATTTAAAACGCATCAGGGAATTTGTCGAGTTGGTCTTAAAGCCGCATGAGATGCGCCTCAATCCGATTGTTATCAATCAGATGATTGTGGCAGTGGATGAGTTGTGTGCCAATGTTATCATTCATGGCAATCATTGCAACCCCAGCGAGCAGATAGACATTACTGCCTTCTTCAAAGACGACGAGTTTGTCTTTGAAGTCGTGGATAATGGCAATGCGCCTTATGATATAAGTCAGCACCAGTGTCCCAACATCGAGGAGATTGTCAAGAACAAGCAGCGTGGCGGCATGGGCGTGATGCTCATTCGCAACATCATGGACACAGTGCGCATTTTTCAGACCGAGAACAAGAACATTTACCACATTTCTAAGCGAATTGCATAGTTTATTTCATCATCTTTTTTATTTTATTACCTTTTTTCTCTATCCCACATGGCACTTTCCAAACCCAAGCGTATCGGCATTTTGGTAGCCATCGGCGTACTATTAGTCAGTATGGCGGTAGGTTCTTATTTCTACTTTGGCTACACCAGCGAGGGCTTCCGCGCAGGTACGGTTATCAAGTTAAGTAGGAAGGGTTATGTTTTCAAAACCTATGAGGGAGAAATGAATCTCAATCAGGGCGGCAATAGCCTCGAAAAATTTGTCTTTTCGGTAGAAGAAAATGAAGAAGGCACACTCAAAACCTTAGACCAAGTGGCTGTTACGGGTGAGCGCGTCAAGATTTATTACCGCGAAATGATTTTAACGCTCCCTTGGCGTGGCGATACCAACTATTTAGTCTATAAAATCGAAACCATAAACGACCAAACCGCACCCAAAGAAGAAAAGGTAGGGGAGTAGTAATCCTTAAAATTTAAACTACCCCCCTGAGTTTTTTGGGGGGTGGGGATTTTTTATTGAAGATTTCTTATATTTAAAAATTTAACTATAGGATTTGCCTTTTTTGTATCGAATACCCTTGCTACGACATAATTTTCTTTCCCGTCCGCTATAAAGTTCCATTCACTATTCATTACAAAAAACGGAATGCTGTCGCTGTCGTCTTCGCTTGTTGATGTTGATTTTGCATCAACATAAAAAAGGACTGTTCCTTCAGTATCATCTGAATAAATGATAAAGTCATAGGGCTTTCCTGCTTCTTGTTCAGAATTGAGCCATTCATACCTATTAGGAAACAGTCTTTCAAGTTCTTTATTTACGTGTTCCTCTCCAAGACGTGCAGTTGTTTTATCAATAAATCTACCCGATTGGAAGCCGCTGTTGGTAGCATAAGTTTCATCAACGCCCTCACCTTGTTGTGGTTTTATTATATAGATGTTTCTTAAAAGAATACTAACAAACTCATCTTTACTTATTTGGCTCTCTGAAATATCAAAAGCCTTAAACAGGTATTCAATAAGTTTCGCATTAGAAATACTGTTCCAATTTCCACTGAAATAAATTGTATTTTGTGAAGTATTGTAATAATTAGGTACTATAAGGCTATAATTTAGTTTATCACAATTTATTTTTATAGTTGGGCTATAGTAAATTTTCAAGTTATTAAGCTTATTTTGCAATAAATTTTCAATATATTGAGCATTTGTTATATCAATTTTATTAGCAAATTCAGAAATACTATTGTTAAGTGTTTTGCTTAGTTCTATCGCATCAACCTTTGATGATTGAGAATCTAAACTAAAATCTTCTGCTGTTATTTTTTCTATACCAAAAATGCTTAGTACTACTTCAAACTTTTTCCAATAATCTTTATCACCAAAACGTTTCACTACTCTATCACTCTCTTCTAAGGGTAAGTAATCTGCTGTTACGTCTTCATAGAATAAGTTTGTCACTTTTTGAAAAACTCCTTTATTACTAAGTAGCCAACCATTCTGTGTGAAATTAACGGTAGCCTCGTTTTTTTTGATGTCACTGATTTTAGAAAATGGATTTTGCACAAAGTACCTTTCTACACGCCACAAAAGTGTATCATATATTTTCTTTATCTTTTCCTCATCAATATCATTCGAGACTGCAAAATTGTTCAGCAATTCAAAACACTTAGCGGCAGTAAGTTGCTGCTGTAAACCTAAAAAAGTTTCTAACTCTGCACTCAACTCAATACTACAAGTTACGGATTCATCATTTACTAAATCCTTTATTTGGTAAGAGTGAACCACGCTGGCGTGTTTTACACTGCCATCTAAACAAGGAATGACAGGATTTTGAGTTATATATTCTTTAAACTCATTATTTAATCCTTTATAATCAAAATTTTTACTGAAATATTTCCAAAATTTTTCGCAAAAATCTGTGTTAGAAGGTAGCAAAAACTTTTTAGCTGGTATATCATATGTTTCCCAAAAAACATCCCGTTTTCTTCGCAGTTCTTCTTCTACTCCAATCTGTTTAAAAAAAACTTTTAAATCAACATAAAGCAATCCTGAAATAGTGCTAAAAGTTGGACTAATAAAGTAGTCATGATACCCTATTAGTAAGTCTTCAACTTCCGTACTTGGGCTGTATTCTTTTGGAAAGTAGCACCGAGTTGATAAAGCCAAAGTATTATTTTTCAATAGTACAGGAATTTTCTTTAATTCTTCCTTGTGTGTCTTTAATAACTCGTCTTTAAATGCAAGTATAGTTTTCCAAATTTGAGATACATTTTGAAGTGTTACTAAACTTGGATTCGATGCTAAAGCACTTATTTTTCTTTTGACTATATCAGTAGAATTAAGTTCTACGTTAGGATTTAATCGTAGAAAAAACTCTTTCCAATTTTGGCGATTATTGCTAATCTGCTGTAAATAGATACTATGAATTTGATTAGGCAAAACTTGTTCGGGTAGAACACTTGCTAAACGTAAATCTTGTGTATAATCATCACTTAAAATACATTCAGAAATAGGTTTTAAATAGTTATCAGTAGTATGTACTTGGAAATTAGATAGAGATAAACCGTCAAACACATCTCTGTTGCTGTTGAATACTTCAAAACAGAACTTCGTAACTTTGAGATAATTTTCAGGTGTCATTTTGCCACTTTGAATAAATGACACCAATTTATCTTTGAAAATTCTACTATTTTCTGACCTTTTTATTCCGATTTGATTAAAAAATTTTCGCCAATCACTTACATTTTTCTGTTCAGGACAGTAATCTGTCATTAAAAAATATCCTTCTAAACCTAATTCTGTAAATATGCTTTCAGTTGAGGGGTCACCCTTCTCTTTGAAATGGTCAGATAAATAACATTCTGAAACATAAATAGAACTTTTCTTTTGAACATCAATAACATAAAATTTTGATAAGCTTTTTATTTCGTTCTCTAAGAGTAAACTGCGATACCTAAAAATGTAAGTCCAAAAATTTGTGTTTGTATTGATGTTTATGAGAACTTTATTAATTTCAGAGTTATTACCAATAATTTCGCTCCGAACAAAGTTAGCCCCTTCAAACACCTTAACGCCCAAACTTACAAGCCAACTTTTGAATTTAGAGTTACTTTCTGCATAGTCGTTAATAGTTGGGTGCAAAAAGTAAACAGACTTAAATGTAAGTAAATCCTTATCTGCTTGGTTTGTTTGAAAATATAAAGAAGAAGGCGTAAGCAAACCTTGACTACTGTTTTCACTATACAGCAAACCAATATCAGAAAAATTACCCCCTTTTTCCTGCAAAAAAATCAAGACTCGTAAAAGAAGTTGAGGGTTTAAAACCTGCTGAAAAGTTGAATTGTCAAATAGTTTTTTCAGTTCGTCTTTTCCAAAAATACTAATTCCTTGCAAGTCAATAAGTTTTGGTTTGCTTTCTAACCTATTGTCAATGAGTGTTTTACTTGGATTTACAACTCTCACAAACAGCTCGTAACCAATGATTTCAGAAAGTCCTGTCAAATCTACCAAAGCATCTGCTACTTTGCATAAAGAACCGTTTGAAGTAGGTAAAAATGCTATTTCTTGAATGGCTTTGTCAAAACCTTTGTTGAAATGGCTTTTAACATTTTCAAAATTATTTATTTGGATTTCAAATTTTTTAGGGATTATAGATAAAAAACTAAATCGGTAAAAAGCATTACTTTCCATAATTGATTTAGCCCAATTAAATAACTCATAACCAATGTATTCAAAAACAAATTTATTCCACTCATTTTCAGGTAGTATTTGTTCCCGATTACTTGAAGTAACAAAGTCACTATTTACTAAAAAAGGAAAGTTATATGAGTTATCTTCCGTTGGAAGATAAGTAAAAATCACACTGTTTTTAACAGGAGTAATACACTGATTCTCAAAATAAACTGCAAAATTAATACTGAAACAACCTGCTGATATAAGTTTCGGAGGAATGTCATCAATATTTTTAAATCGTGCAATATCTGTATCACTAAGTTCAATACGTTTTGGTTCATTGGGAATTAAGAAGATGTTAGTTTCTTCACCATTAGCTTGTAAATGACAAAATACGCCCTCTCTATATCGAGTAACATTAATAGGATTTTCTAATCCATCAATTTTGATAGAATTTATGTTTCTCAAAAAAAGTAAAAAACGAGGCTCTTTAAACATATTAGCCACTCTAAACTTAAACTCATTTACATTTTTACTTCCGAAGTAGAGTCCAAATGCTACATTTGACGAAAAGAAAGTTCCTTCGTTTTTCAACTCATCGGGATATTGGTCTTTATCTATCCAAATCGGCATTATTTCCCAAGGTATTACTTCTGAGTTAGCATATTTTTGATACATTCCTCTAAATTCTTTTTGGACTTCCTTAGATGGGTATAAATCTTCAAAATTTGAATACTTTTCATTAGTTTTGTCAAACAGAAACGAATATCCTCCCGAATAGATATATACTTTTTCTGAATGAGTGAAAACTGATTTAAAGCCTATGCCCTTATAACCAGTTGCAGATTCATCGTTTCGTTTGGCACTGTCCCCTATACTCGAAATTGCCTTTACATCAATTTCTCGGAAAGCCCTTCCGTTGTGTGTAATAGCGACATATTGTTTTAAAATTACGAACTTCATATCAACTGTGCCGATTTTTTTATCAGGAAAATCGTCAGCGTTTTGAATTAACTCAAAAATTAGCCTTTCTTTTTTGGTGTAAAGTTCTATTTTAAATTGCTTTAAAGCTTCTGACAAACTTGCAGCAGGGAAAGGATGCCCACCTAACATAACCTTATGTAAATGCTCTATATTTTTTTTTCTTAACATAGTAACTTTGTCTACTGAAACTTCCTCTAAATTTCCAACATAGGTCAATAAAAATGGATTTTGTTTTATTTGTCTTTGATGGGAGTCTGCAAGTTTAACATCAAAATAACAAACTGTCAATTCTTTAAAAAAAATATTGTTATTTAATACAATTTTAATATCTCCCAAATTTTCAGGATAGTTAATTATATCACCAATAAAGTTTCTAATGTTTTTGAAAATACTTATTCCGTTGTCATTCTCAATCGTACCAATTAAACGGATAGTTCCGTTTTCGGAAACACTATCCATTTCCCACCATTGCAAAAGGTAGTCTAAAATTTCTTTGTCTGTTTTTTTAAAAAAAGTAACAACTTTATCATTTGATAATTTCATGTTATTGTTATCTAAATTGTGTAAAATTTGTTGCCTATTTCACCAGAATCACCCCCAAATATAACCCCTTTCTCTCATCTTTCCAAATTTTTCAAAAACTTTTTTAGTCTATTAAAAAGATAGAGCTTCTAAATCAATTTTATTAGCGACTTTCCTATGTTCAATCCCAAAAAAAAACGCCAACACTTATCTCAAAAGTGTTGGCGTTTGGCGTTTAATATTTCAAGACTTGAAGCCCCAGATTTTTGAGGTTTCTCTCAAATTCGGCTAAATCTTCTACTTCGGCAGGTTTGAGGTGTTCGCTTTCAGTGAGTAGCTCGTCGGGAAAATAAAGTTGGGTGCAGGTTTCGAAAAGCTGCTCGAAGGTAATCGTTTGTGGGGCAGGGGCAAAGTCGCACACGATGTCAGTTCTTAGGGGGGCGGCTTGCTCGGCGCACTGTCGTAGAAGGGGGGGCAGGTCTTCGGCTAAGGCAGCCTTCAATTCTGCCAAAGAGGGTTTGAGCAGAAAGCCAATGGGTAGCTTCAAGATGCCCTTTTTCCCCAGATACCAGAAAAGGTAGCCACGCGCCTTCTGCCTTGCAACGGTGAAATTGTAGAGGTGGCGCGCCCTTTCTAAAAATGCCTCGCCCATTTGGGGGTAGAGAAAGATGCCAACGCCAATTTTCTGCTGTGCCTCTGCCTTGTTTTTTTCGAGGCGCAGCGTTAGATTTTCTAATAAAAGACGCGCCTTGTGTGGGCGTTTGCCCGTTCTGACACGTGTTTGTAGGGAAGTTTTGATAAGATAAGTGAGCAAATCGGTAGGCGAAAAACCCACTTCCGCCGCCTGTCGGAAGATAAGCGAAGTAGGCGACATCCCGGGCAGCGTATTGATGTCTATCAAAATAATTTCGCCTGCTTCGCCAAAAAAGCCATCTATACGCGCATAACCTTCTAATTGGAAAGTTTCAAACCAGTCCTTACAAACCGCTTGTATCTGCTCAATATCGCGCAGGGGCAGACGAATGGGGATTTTTTTATCACTACCGCCCACCTGATATTTGGCTTCATAGTCGTAAAAAGAATCCGCCTTGGCAGGGATAATTTCCGTAGGCGGCAGGGCAAAGGCACTGCCGTCGGCTTTTTGCAAGACCCCACAAGAAAATTCTTTCCCTTTGATAAAACTTTCAAACATCACAAGCTCTTCGCTTTCTACCGAACTCAAAAGCGCGGCTTTATCGGAATAAGAAAAATAGTCGTCCAATTTTTCGATGACTTCCAAAGGGTGCAGGCAAACCGTCTGCTGACTGTGCAGCCCCGAACGCTCTATTACGACCAGCGGAAAACCAATTTCTCTATCTAAAACTGTCCATTTTTGGGTTTCGATAAGTTTTTCGGTAGTAGAAAGTGAAACCCAATCCGACTTCTGAATCTCTTTGAGAAATAAAGCAACCTGCACCGCCTTTTCGAAGGCTGCAAGGCTATCTTCTTTGACCATGCTCACGCCAATAGACGAACCCTGATAGGGTGCTTTCACGACAAAAGGCAAGCCTACCTTTGATTTGACGCTCTCGAAAAGTTGGCTGTGATTTTCCTCAAACCACTCTTGGCGCGTTAGGGTCGTAAAAGAGTTGGTCTTTTGTAGGGGAGAAAGCGCACTAAATTTCTTTTGTAAATGCTTATCTATACTAAATGCCGAACTAAAAACGCCACAACCTGAATAGGGAATATTGAGCCATTCGAGCAAGCCCTGAATGGTGCCATCTTCGCTATATGTGCCATGTAGGGCTAAAAAGGCAAAGTCTATCTCTGTTTTGAGTTGTTCGGCAAAAAGTGCCGTTCCCCAAGTCGCATCTTGCTTTTTGGTCAGGCTTTCGGGGCGCATTTCTTCATAAAGCGGCTGAAAAAATTTGAGTTTTTCTAAAATCGCATCTTCGCTCTTAGGGGTCGGAATCTGAAAACTGCGCGTATTTTCCATAGCCAAAAACGCGCCCTCGTTGATTTTCAAAAACCTGCCCTTGCCGTCTATAAAGATGGGTATGGGCGTGAAAAAAGCCCTATCCAAACATTGCCACACTGTTTTTGCACCTGCTAAGGAAACTTCGCGCTCGCGCGAAATGCCACCAAATAAGATTCCAATTTTCATTTGTCTATCTGATTTATTTTTTGATGGATACCATTAAGCCGTCGCGCAAGGGCATCAAGACTTTGAAGACGCGCGGGTCGGCATAAACTTTTTGGTTGTAGGCTTTTAGGGCTATCGTATCTTCGTCAGACGATTTTGCCGCACCTTCTATTACTTTTCCACTCCAAAGGACATTATCGGCAATGATAACGCCGCCTTTCCTAACCTTTTCAAAAACCAAATCATAATATTGGGCGTAATTGATTTTATCTGCATCAATAAAGACCAAATCCCAAACATTATCAGGGTCTTCTTGTAAGGTCTTGATAAGCGATTGCGCGTCGCCTAAATGGTTTTTTATCTGCGCCCTTTTTCCTGACTGTTCAAAAAAGTGATTTTGAAAATCTACTAATTCGGCGTTGTTGTCTATCGTATGCAAAATACCGTCTTGCGCCAATCCTTGTGCCAAACAGATGGCGGAATAGCCCGTATAAGTGCCAATTTCTAAAATGCGTTTGGGCTGCAAAAGTTGCGAAAAGGCTTGCAAGACATTGCCTTGCAGGTGTCCCGACAGCATGCGCGGCATCTTGACTTTCAGATGCGTTTGGCGGCTTAATTCCTTCAAAATCGGCAATTCGTCTTGGCTATGTGCATCTGCATAGTCGGAAATGGGGAGGGGCAAAAATTCCATATAAGTTTTGATTTTAAATGAAAATATATTTTTTGAAAAACAACCTGAAAACTGTTTAGAGATTGTGGTAGAGTGTAAGCCCTGCAATGGGTTTTTCTACAATATTTTTCAACCAAATGCCTTTATTTTGCGCTGCTTTTCGCAAGATGTTGCCAAAATAGAAGGCGATACTGCCCGTAAAATGAACAGGTAGCTGGTCGTAGTTTTCAAATTTGCAAACGTGCCTTTCCAAAAAAAGCAAAAAGGCTTCATAAACCAATGTATAACAAAAAGGGTCTTCCAAATTGTGCAAGAGAAAGTGTGAAAAGGAGGCGAAATATTCGTTGGGTTTTGGTTGCTGATAGGCACGTGCCAAGAGTGTATTGCGGTCTAATTGATAGCGTTTTTGCAGTTTTTGGTGCAAAGCAGGCGGCATTTCACGATACGCCCACGCCGTAAGGAGGCGTTTGCCTAAGTAGCCGCCGCTGCCTTCGTCGCCCAGCCAAAAGCCCAAATTCATGGCTTCGGCAGTGATATTTTCACCATCAAAAAGGCAGGCATGCGAACCCGTACCCAAGATGCAGGCGATACCTGCCTCCCGCCCACAGAGGGCGCGTGCAGCACCCAATAGGTCGTGTGCAACGGCAATTTGTGTAGCGGCAGGGAAAAGATTTTGCAGGGCAATTTCCACTCTTTTGCAGTTTTCCACATTCGAGCAGCCTGTCCCGTAGAAATAAATTTGGCGAATTTGTCCTACCCAATTTGTGTCCATTTTGGGCAAAAGTTGCGCCTTTCCGTCGGCAATCATTTCGGCACTTTCCATAAAATACGGACTCCAACCACTACTTTTTAGCGGTACAATTTGAGTAGGACTCAAAATTAGCCGCCAATCTGTCTTTGAAGCACCACTATCGGCGATGAGTATCATATCTATAATTTTTTTGAGCTGCGATAAAGAGGTTAAGCCCTAAAAAACGGTGAGCCTTTTGGGGTTGCTTGTCGGATTTTTTGCTACAAAACGCCTTTTGTAGAGGGCAAATCTGCATAGCCGCTCTTAGAAACGGCAATTTTTAAGGCTTTTGCAAAGGCTTTGAAGATGCCTTCTACCAAGTGGTGGTCGTTTTCGCCTTGCGCTTGCAGGTGTAAATTGCAGGCGGCTTGGTCGGAAAAGGATTTGAAAAAATGGGCTACCATTTCCATCGGAAAGTTGCCAATCATTTCCCTTTTGAGGGGGACAGACCAAACAAAAGCCGCCCTTCCACTCAAATCTAAGATAGCTTCGGCACGTACCTCGTCCATCGGCAGGATAAAAAAACCGTAACGATTGATGCCCTTTTTATCGCCTAACGCCTTTTTGAAAGCCATGCCTAAGGCAATTCCTACATCTTCGATAAGGTGGTGCGCTTCTATGTGCAGGTCGCCTTGTGCTTGTAGGTGCAGATTGAAGCGTCCGTGCTTGGCAATTTGTTCGAGCATGTGGTCGAAAAAGCCTACGCCCGTTTGTATGCTTGCCTTTCCTTCGCCGTCTAAATCTAAGGTGAGGCGGATTTGCGTTTCGGAGGTCTTTCTTTCAAGGGTAGCCTCGCGCCCTTTTTGGCTTTCTAAAAAAGCTACAATTTCAGCCCAATTTTCTACCATACAAGCGCAAAAAGGCACTAAATCGGGACGCTCTTGCGCAAGGCGCAGGCGGTCGCGTGTGGGGTCGGGGCTGATAAAAATGCCCTTGCAGCCTATATTTTTGGCAAATTCTATGTCGGTAAATCTATCGCCAATCGTAAAAGAATTTGCTAAGTCGTATTTCTCTGCATCGAGGTAGGCTTCTACCAATCCTGTGCGCGGCTTGCGTGTGGGTGCGTTTTGGTGGGGAAAGGTCTTGTCTATCAAAACCTCCTCGAAAAAGATGCCTTCGCCCTCTAAAATGCCCATCAACTTTTGGTGAGGTTGCCAAAAGGTCGGTTCGGGAAAGGACGCTGTGCCTAAGCCGTCTTGATTGGTAACCATCAAAAAGCGGTAGGACGCATCTTTTTGAAGGTGGAGTAAAGACTGAATCATTTTGGGCAATAATTCGAGCTTTTCTAAGCTATCAATTTGTTCGTCGGCAGGTTCTTTGATGAGTGTGCCGTCGCGGTCGATGAATAGGAGTTTGGGGAGCGTGTAGTCTTGCATCAGAAACGGGCGCGTATCATACGCTTTTGAGTTGTGTAGCCAAAGTTAGAGAATATTTTTGAAAATGCCCTTGCCAAAAGCGGCAAGTTTGAAAAAGGAGGGGGAGGTGCAGTGATATTAAATTCTAAAAATTAGGTGCAAATGTAGGAACAAGGCACTGCCTTGTCCGCAGTGAGATTGAAACAAATTAGGGCATTTTTCACATAAAAGATGTAGCTTTGCTTATCGCTTCGATGTTGTGCCTTTTTCGTCGGCGATTTTGTTTTTTATTTATTGATGGTATAGTTTTATGATGATGTTTGAAGATTATTTGAATAATCAGCCCAAAAAGAGCGAAAAACCCGCGCCTACGCCTCTGATGCGCCAATATGAGCAAATCAAGCGCAAACACCCTACGGCGATTCTGCTTTTTCGGGTAGGCGATTTTTACGAAACCTTCGGTCAGGACGCTATCAAGGCGGCACGCATTTTAGACATTACCCTGACCAAACGCGCTAATGGTTCGGCTTCTGAAATAGAATTGGCTGGTTTTCCCTACCATGCCCTCGATACGTATTTGCCCAAACTGGTCAGGGCAGGGGAAAGGGTTGCGATTTGCGACCAACTCGAAGACCCCAAAATGGCAAAAGGTATCGTCAAACGTGGCATTACCGAACTGGTTACCCTGGGCTTACTCTAAGCGATAATGTTTTAGAAAACAAAAAAAATAACTATTTGGCTTCTATTTTTATAGATGAAAAAGCCAAAGATAAGCAAAAAAGCGTCGGTATTTCCTTTTTAGACCTTTCCACAGGCGAGTTTTTAGCCACAGAGGGCAGTTTGGATTATGCCGAAAAACTCTTGCAGGGCTTCCTGCCTGCGGAATTGATTTACGCCAAACCGCAAAAAAAGCTCATCGAAACGCTATTATCGGTAGAATGTAGCACTTTTTCAATAGAAGACTGGATTTATTCCCAAGAATACGCTTATGAAAAATTGATTCAACACTTCAAGACGCAAAGTCTGAAAGGTTTTGGCTTCGAAGAGCAAAGTTTGGGAATATGGGCAGCAGGGGCGATACTTTTTTATTTGGAAACCACCGAACACCATCAGACGACGCACATTACGCATTTGGCGCGAATAGAGCAAGAAAAATACGTCTGGCTCGATAAATTTACAATCCGCAATTTAGAAATTTTGCGTCCGCAGCATGAAAATGGCACTGCCCTTTGGGATATTTTAGACGTTACGCAAACGCCTATGGGTGCGCGTATGCTTAGAAAATGGCTTACTTTGCCTTTGAAAAATAAAACCGAAATTGAAGAAAGACAAGAAAAAGTAGCCTATTTTGTATCAGAAGAGGAAAAACGTGCCACCTTGCGCCATACGCTCAAAGAGGTAGGCGATTTGGAACGTTTGGTTTCCAAAATTGCGACAGGTAGAATCAATCCGCGCGAAATGGTCAAGCTACGAAATACCTTAGCTTTGCTGCCTACCCTCAAAACTTTGCTTTCGCAAACGCCACTTTTGGCAAATTGGGGCGAGGCACTTCAACCCTGCACGCGCCTACTCAATTTGCTCCTCGAACAGATAGAAGATGAGCCGCCTTTGCTCCTGCATGCGGGCAATGTTATCAAAGCAGGCGTATTTCAAGATTTAGACGAATACCGCAATGTTTCTAAAAATGGTAAAAATATCTTAGAAAAAATTAGACAAGAAGAAGCACAAAGAACGGGTATTACCTCTCTTAAAATTAGCTACAATAAAGTCTTTGGCTACTACATCGAGGTACGCAATACCTACAAAAACCGCGTGCCAAAGGAATGGATTAGAAAGCAAACCCTTACCGCTGCCGAGCGTTATATCACGCCCCAACTCAAAGAATTGGAGGAAAAAATATTGGCAGCCGAAGAGCGGATAAGCACTTTGGAGGCACAATATTACGAAGCCTTAGTTGCACAAGCGATGCTCGAAGTGTTGCCTATTCAGAAAAATGCACAAATTTTGGCACAAATAGATGTACTAACTTCTTTTGCGATAATAGCCGAAAAGTATCACTACACGCGCCCACAAATTTCTGATTCCGACATTTTAGACATCAAAGGCGGACGACATCCCGTCATCGAGCGCAGCTTGGAATGGCAGGCAGCCAAAAGTGGCGCACACGTAGAATACGTACCCAATGATTTGTATTTAGATTCAGAAAAACAACAAATTATTATCGTTACGGGACCTAACATGGCGGGTAAATCTGCCTTACTTCGCCAAACGGCACTTATCGTTTTGATGGCACAAATGGGGAGTTTTGTCCCTGCCCAAGCCGCCGAAATTGGCATTGTGGATAAGATTTTTACGCGCGTAGGGGCTTCCGACAACCTTTCGCAGGGCGAATCTACCTTTATGGTAGAGATGAGCGAGACGGCAAGTATCCTCAATAATTTGAGCGAGCGCAGTTTGGTCTTGATGGACGAAATTGGCAGAGGCACAAGCACTTATGACGGCATTTCTATTGCTTGGGCGATTGTAGAATATCTCCACAATCAGCCCACTTTTCGCGCCAAAACGCTTTTTGCAACCCACTATCACGAGCTAAACGAGCTTGCAAATCTTTATCCGCGTATCCAAAATTTCAACGTTTCGGTGCGTGAAATAGGCGGTAAAATCGTCTTTTTGCGAAAATTGCAGGCAGGCGGTAGTTCGCATAGTTTTGGTATCAATGTTGCCCAATTAGCAGGCATGCCCCGAAGTGTGGTCTTGCGTGCTTCTGAAATGATGGCACATTTTGAAAAAATGAAAAGTCAGCAGGAGCAAAATAGCCCCCAAATAGCGCAAATTGCAGCCCAGATGCCACAATGGGAGCAAGGCGACAAAAATACACTTCCCCCTCAATATGAAATTTTGAAGCAAAGATTAAGCGAATTAGACATCAATCGCATCTCTCCTGTGGAGGCGTTGCTCAAATTGCATGAACTTCAAAATCTAATCCGATAAAAATAAAAATCGAGGCGATTGAGGCAGCAGGCTATTGCAAAAGGGTTGTTATTTGAAAACTAAATTTTTTAACTAAATTCTACAAAAATGAAACTTCATCCCTTATCCTTTTTTTCTTTTTTGGGTTTTTCTTTTTTGGGTTTGGCAGGTCTTTTTCTGATGAGTTGCGAAAGCGAAAATGAGCCTCTGCCCAATAGTTCGCCCAAATTGCGCTTCGAGTTTAAATTTGACAAAGAGCAGGCACGCCTCAATAATTTGGCAGAGCCTTCGGTCATTCCAGAGGGAAATGCGGCACAAACGCCACTTTTCAACGCCATGAGTATTCACTACCTCGAATTTGCGCCTTCGGCTTATACGGCTTTGGGGGCAGGTCAGGTCTTGTATTTCAATGAAGAACTGCCTTCGCAGAAAAATGGCTTTCGCACCGCCATTGATTTTTCGAAGGCGATTGTAAGCGAAGAAGGCAAGGTTTTTTTAGAAATTCCGCTTTCAGAATTGCAGGCAGGGCGTTATGAATGGGTGAGGGCTTCTGTTTCGTATCAAAACTATGATATTAAATTTAACCTAAAAAATATCCCTATTGGTAGCGAAATGATAGACCTCGATGGGCAGGTGGGTACGCTTGCTTCTTTTTTGGGCTACAATACCCATATCACAACGCATCAGGTAAAGCAGGAAATCATTACGGTCAATGACGACAAAAAGCAAGGTTTTTGGGCTTTCGAATCTGAAATTTCTCTGCCTGCCTACAATTTTTCGCGTCGTCAGGTATCAGTAGGCGAATCGGCAGGCACTACGGTTGTCAATCCTTTGGCGGCAACTTCGCCCATTCCTGCGGGTTCTTGCGTCATTACGGGTGCATTTGCACAACCTTTGGAAATTTCGGGCAATGAATCACAGGATATTCACATTGTACTTTCCTTTTCCATCAAAGAAAGTTTCGAATGGCGCGATACCAACGCCAACGGCGAGTGGGATATCGACATTCAAAGCAATTACGCCGAGCCTGTCGTCGATATGGGTTTGCGCGGTTTGCAGGTCAAAAGAAAGTAGGCAAAATTAGGATAGGCAAAAATAGACTTTTAAATTTCAAAGAAATAAAATTTGCATTTCTTTTTCAACCTAATTTTAGACAAAAAGAAAAGACCGTTTTTAGAGCTTGCGTCTAAAAACGGTCTTTTTGTGGAGGTGGTGGGAATCGAAAAACCCTACCCATTCCCATTTTTCAGCGTTTTTTTGGTAAATGATACCCAAAATGATACCTAAGCAGATGC